>NZ_JBNCKP010000024.1:0-101490 GCF_049841575.1 Micromonospora sp. DT201
ACGACAACCTCTGCCCCGGCATGACCCCTCATCCTGACGAGAATCCACCCCGTTGCAACAACCACTTGAGCCCAAGCACGGTTCGAGCGGACTGTTTCCAGGATCGGGCGTGACCTTGACCTTCCGCGGTCAGTCGGTGACAGCGGCGGCGCGGACGGCCTCGAACACCGCGTCCACGACCCGTGCCCGGCCCTGTCCGTCAACGGTGGACCAGGCCTGCGCGGCGAGCGTTGCGCGGCGCTGCGGTGAGCTGAGCAGCCCGTGCAGGGTCCGCGCCGCCGCCGCGCGGGTGGCACGTCCGGCGACCCCGGCGGCGGTCAGCTCGGGCAACTCGCCGAGGCCTGCGGCCAGGCCGTGCTGCACCACCCGGCCGTACGACTCACGTTGGTTGTCGACCACGCAGACCAGCGCGGCGGGTGCGCCGAGGCAGCAGAGTTCCCAGGTGGACGTGCCGGCGGCGCTGACCACCAGGTCGGCTTCGGTGATCAGTTTCGGCAGTGCGCTGGTGGGCGGGATCGGCCGGATGATCTGCCCGCGGCCGGGGGTGACGTCCTCGACCTCCGCCTCGATCTCGGGTCGGCCGACGATGACCGTGAGGTCCATCGGGTGGCCGGTGGCCACCAGCACCCGGGTCAGGACCGGCGCCGCGCCGACCGCGTCGGTACCGCCGAAGAACGCCAGCACCCGGGGTCGGCTGACCGTCGTGGCGGGCGGGGGAACGGCTGGCCGGGCGGTGATCACGGAGTCACGCAGCAGGGCGTACCCGCTGCCGGCGAGCAGCCGTCCGGGCAGCTCTGGCAGCTCCGCTGCGGAAGGCAGCTCTGGCAGCTCCGCTGCGGAAGGCAGCTCTGGCAGCTCCGCTGCGGAAGGCAGCTCTGGCAGCTCCGCGCCGAAGTTCTGGTCGAGGTAGAGGTCGGCGACCTGGCCCCGGCTGTCCCCGTCGATCACGGCGAGGGTGAACACACCGGCGGCGCGTAGGGCGCCCGCCCCGGCCGGGTCCAGCTCGTAGGAGTCGAGGACCACCACGTCCAGTTCGTGTCGGTGCGCTGCCTCGACCAGCTCGGCCGGCGAATCCGGGCCGGGGTGCAGGGGGATGCCCCGCGAGGCGAGTTCCGCGGTGGCCCAGGGGAGCCGTTCGACGGTGCCGAACACGGCGACGTGGGCGCCCCGGGCGAGGAACTCCTCGGCGAGCGCCAGGCAGCGGACGAGATGGCCGACGCCGCGCTGCGGTCCGGCGTCGCAGCGCAACCCGACTCGGAGGGTGCTCAGGACTCCTCCAGTTGCTTCTGACGTACGTCGGCGTTCAGCGCGCGCAGTTGGGGCTGCCCGTGGAGCCAGTCGGCGAGTTTGGCCAGCGGTACGCTGACGTCCCCGAAGTGGTCGATGATCGCGCTGACCAGCGCCCAGTCCTGCTCGGTGTCGAGGGTCAGCCGCAGCGCGGAGCGGTCCGGGGTGAGGGTCACGCCGAGCACCCGGAACAGCTCCGGGTGGGTGTACGCGTACGAGGTCACATGCACCCGGTGGTGGTCGGTGGCGAGCCGGCCCAGGGTGCGCAGTGTCTCCGCTCGGATGATCTCGACGTCCAGCCCGCGGGGCAGAGTGCGGGCGATCGACGTGCTTGCGTAGTCCAGCCCGGGGACGGCCCGGTACACCGACGCGACCAGGGTGATGATCTCCGGGTCGAGCAGTGGGCAGTCGGCGGTGAACCGCATGACCGCGTCCCCGGGGTGCGCTGCGAGAGCACCCACGAATCGATCCAGTACGTCGTCGACCGGCCCGCGGTGGCACGGCACACTCAGCCGTTCGCACTCGGCGACCACTGCGTCGTCGGCCGCGTCCGTGCTGGTGGCGACCACGAGGTCGGCCAGGACGCCGCTGTCGCGGGCGGCGCGTACCACCCGGCCCAGCACGGAACGCCCGGCGAGCGGGCGGAGCACCTTGCCGGGCAGCCGGGAGGAGCCCATCCGGGCCTGCACGATGCCGACGATCCGTGGCGCTGCGCCGTCCGGCGGGGTCACCCCGTGCACCGGTACGCCGGTCACTGCTGCTCCTCCTGCTTCGGGGCGAGTACCGCGGTGGCTCGGCGCTTGGCGGCGCGGGCACCTCGCTTGGCCAGCCGGGCTGGGGTGATGGCGAGCCGGCCCACCCGGTAGCTGAGCGAGCCGCTGAGCAGGCTGATCGTCGTCTCGGCCCGACGCAGCGCCCGTTCCCGCGAGGTGAGCAGTTCCTCGGTCCACGCGGTCAGTGCGGCCAGCCGGGAGAGCTCCTCGCGCTGACGCAGCCACGCCTCGCGCAGTTGCTGGTAGCTGTCCGCACCGACCGGCGGGTCGGTCGGTGCGACGGCGTGCAGCTCGGTGGCGAGGTTGACCCTGCCGTCGTGGTCCAGCCCGTGCAGTGCGGCGGCGATGGCCGCCTCGGCCTCCACCGCCTCGACGACGGTCGTGCGGTCCAGATCATGGCCGGTGAGTCCGCCGAGCACCACGGTCAGACCGGCAACGTCGAGGGTGGACGACCACGGGTGGGCGTATCCGCCGGTGAGCAGGCCCGCCGCGAAGCGCCACAGTCCGCGGGCCAGCACCACGTTGGCGGGCAGCGCGTCGGTGGCCCGCCAGCTCGGGTCGAGCACCGCGTAACGCTCGCCGTCGACGACCACGTTGTCGGTGCCGGCCAGCGCCGCGGCGCCGGTGATCCGGCCGTCGGTGTCGGCCTGCTCGTCGAGCCAGCCCGCGTACCCGTGCAGCAGCGTGCGCAGGGTCGCCAGGTCGCGGCGCAGGGCCGCGTCGAGCAGCAGGGTACGCAGCAGCCGGCCGGACGGCACCGGCCCGGACAGCGCGTCCGCGTCCCGGTACGCGGCCTCGCGGCTGGCGAACGGCGCGGCGGCCGGCACGTTCGTGTCGGTGGCCGCGGTGAGCCCCCAACGCCATCCGGACGGGCCGTGCAGCACCTCCATGACGCCGATCCCCGGCCGCCCGGTCTGCACCAGCGCCACCGGCAGGTCCCGGCCGGCTGACGGGGTGGTCGGGGCCGCGGAGCCGGAGGGTCGGTGGGCGAGCATCAGCCAGCCCGGCGCCAGGTCGGCGGCGCGTCCGGCGTGCAGCGCGTCCACCGCCAGCCGGGCCGGGTCCTGGAGCACGGTGTCGCTTGTGAAACCTCCGGCGCACGCGCCGTGCAGCACCGCGTCGAAGAGGCCGGAGCCGTTGTCCCGGTCGAGGTGGTCGGCGTCGAGCAGCGCCGTCGGGGTGCCGGCGTCGGGGTACGCGGCCCAGCACTCGGCCGGCTGCAGCTCCGCTCCGATGAGCCGCTCGCGCAGCTGGTCCCGGTTTGTCGGGTGGGTGCGATCCAGCACCCCGCTGATCGTCCACGCGGAATCGTCCCGGCTGGCGTACCAGGGGGTGGTGGAGACCAGTCGGTGCAGGCCGAGCGGGTTGTCCAGGCGCAGCAGCAGCGCGCCGCCCGGTCGCACCGCGGCGACCAGTCGCGCCAGCAAGCCGTCCCAGCCGAGCCGGGTGCCCTCCACCGACTCCACCGGGTCCAGCCCGGCGGCGGCGATCACCACGTCGTACGTCTCGTCGTCGGGCAACCCGGCCGGGCCACCCACCACCACGTGGGCGGCCCGCTGGGCCAGCGCGACCGCGTCCGCGTGGCTGCGCAGCAGGCAGGTCACCTCGGCGTGGCCGAGCTGGTCGAGCAGGGCCGGGTCGTGCGGCCCGGCCACCAGGACCCGGGCGCCGGGCGGCACGAGCCGGGCGGCCAGCGCGGCGACGGGCCCACCGTCGGCCAACCGCTCCTGCGGCAGGTCGGACCAGGCCAGCATCTCGCCGCCCGGCAGGGTGATCCGGCCTGCGGGTGCCGTCGCGGAGGCTGTCAGGGAACCCCGCAGCGGCTGCGACGGGCCCAGTTGACGACCGGCGGCGTTGGAGTGCGGTCCGGATACCGGTGTTGTATTCGGACCACACTCCGCCTTGCCGGATCGCCGGATGGACTCCGCCTCGCTCGCCCCGGGGTTCCCCGACAGCCTCTCAGTCGTCACGGTGGTCCTCTTCCTCCTGGAGGTTTGCCCAACCGAGCAGCTCGCGCAGCTCTGCCGGCGTGCAGCGGTGGTCGGTGCCCAGCTCGGCGCGGGCGATCTCGACCGCGGTGGGCAGGTCGACCTTGGTGCCGTGCAGCTCCGGCCACTGCCGCCGGATCCGGGCGGTCCCGCCGAAGGTCGGGTCCTCATTGGACAAGATCATCGGGTCGCCGTAGACCGCCGGTTCGCATCCCGCCGCGATGCCGTAGAAGATCGCGCTGGTCAGCCGGTTGGATGCTACCCGGCGGTGGCGGCGCAACTCGGTCAGCTGCCTGTCGAGGAACTCCGGGTCGGTGTCCTTCCACCAGTGCCCCCGGTAGCCGTGGCAGATCACCCGGAAACCGGCGCGTTCGTAGAGCCGGCGGACGCTGCGCATCCGGTACTCGTGCCAGTAGAGGCAGACGGTGACCGGGCCGGGCTCGGTCTCCTTGATGAGGGCGATCAACTTGCGGTGGTCGCCTTTGACGTGCTGACCCTCCCAGCCATGGAACGGGTACCAGATGGTGCCCTCCCGCTCCTCGGCCGGCGGTTCTTCGGGGCGCATGGCCAGCAGGTAGATGAACGGGGCTCCGATGACGACCACGTTGCGCCGCCCCACCGACCAGGCCCGCCGGCGGGTCTGTTCCGACCAGAGCAGGCTGGGGGTGCGGTCGGCGTACGGGTGACCGGGGGCCAGGCCGTCGCCGATGTTCCAGCCGTGCTGCACGTACCCGTTGATCCGCGGTGGGTGCCCGTCGCCGAGACCGGCGTAGCGGGCCAGCACGTGCGCGTGGCCGTAGAAGTGGTTGGCGTGGTGCATCAGGTTCCCATCAGGCGGCGGAACGCACCGAGCCGACCCGCAGGGCCGCGGTCAGCGCGTCGATGACGCGATCCTGGTCGGCGTCGCTGAGTCCCGGGTAGAGCGGCAGTGACAGCTGCTGGGAGTAGAACGACTCGGCCACCGGGCAGGACCCGCGCCGGTAACCAAGATCGGCGAAGGCCGGGTGCCAGTGCACCGGGATGTAGTTGACCTGGACGCCGATGCCGGCGGCCCGCATCCGGTCATACACCTCGCGGCGACGCCCGTCGAGCACCCGGATCGGGTAGAGGTGCCAGGCCGGGTCGGCCCACGACTTGCGGGTGGGCAGCAGCACGCCGTCCAGATCGGCCAGCGCCTCGTCGTAGCGGGCGACCAGGGCGGTCCGTCGCGCCTTGAACTCGCCTAGCCGGCGTAGCTGGCTGCGGCCCAGGGCGCAGAGCACATCCGGCAGACGGTAGTTCAGCCCGAACTCGTGCACCTCCTGGTGCCAGCCGCCCTCGTCCGGGAAGCGCAGCTCGTCGCGTTCCCGAACCATGCCGACGCCGCGGAACCGGCGGGCCCGTTCCAAGACCTGCGGGTCCAGTGCGGCGACCGCGCCGCCCTCGGCGGTGGTCAGGTTCTTGGTGGGAAAGAACGAGAACGTGGTCAGGTCGGCAAGCGAACCCACCGGCCGGCCGTGGTAGGTCCCGCCGATCGAGTGCGCCGCGTCGGCGAGGAGCAACGCGTCGCTGCCCACCACCGACTTGCGGAGCGCGTCGTAGTCGGCCGGGTGGCCGGCGTAGTCGACCGCGGAGACGACCTTCGTCCGCGAGGTGACCGCGGCGGCGGCCGCCGCCGGGTCGAGGCAGAAGGTCTCGTCCTCGACGTCGGCGAAAACGATCTTCGCCCCGAGGGCGACCGCGCTGCTGGCCGTCGCCACGAACGTCATCGGCGGGACGACCACCTCGTCACCCGGGCCAACCCCGGCAGCCGCGTACGCCACGTGCAGCGCCGCGGTGCCGTTGGAGACGGCGGTGACGCCGACCCCACCGGTCCAGCCAGCGAGGTCGGCCTCGAACGCGTCGACCTGCGGACCGGTGGTGAGCCAGTCGCCGCGCAGCACGTCGGCGACGGCGGCGATGTCGTCCTCGGTGATCGACTGCCGGCCGTACGGGAGCATTCCCGTCATGCGTTGAGGCCGAGCATGTCGCGCAGTTGCTCGACGGTGAGCCACTCGTCGTTGGTGTCCGACTGGTAGGCGAAGCCGTCCGGGACCGGCTCGCAGTCGACCGGCGGCTGGTAGCCCCAGGTGGCGATGGTCGGCTGGACGATGAACCGGCCGTCAGCGCGCAGCGTCCGCCGGCTGTCGTCGGGCGCGATCATCTCCTCGTGCAGCTTCTCGCCCGGCCGGATCCCGATCTCGTGGGTGGTGGCGTCCGGGGCCACGGCCTCGACCAGGTCGAGGATGCGCATGCTCGGGATGCGCGGCACGAACAACTCGCCGCCCTGCATCTGGTCGAACGAGTCCATGACGAACTGCACGGCCTGGTCGAGCGTGATCCAGAAGCGGGTCATCCGCTTGTCGGTGATCGGCAGGCTCTTGCCCTCGGCGGCCAGCCGGCGGAACAGCGGGACGACCGAGCCGCGGCTGCCCACCACGTTGCCGTAGCGCACGACGGCGAACCGGGTGGGGTGCTGGGCGGCGTAGTGGTTGGCCGAGACGAACAGCTTGTCGCCGACCAGCTTCGTCGCGCCGTACAGGTTGATCGGGCTGGACGCCTTGTCGGTGGAGAGCGCGATGACCTTCTTGACGCCGGCCTCGATCGCAGCGTCGACGACGTGCTGTGAGCCGGTGATGTTGGTGGCGATGTATTCGGAGGGGTTGTACTCCGCGGTGTCCACCTGCTTCAGCGCGGCGGCGTGCACCACGTGGTCCACCCCGTGCATGGCGCGGGTGAGGCGGTGCCGGTCCCGGATGTCGCCGATGAACCAGCGCAGTCGTGGGTCGTCGCCGAGCTGCTGGCGCAACTCGTACTGCTTGAGCTCGTCGCGGGAGAACACGACCACGCGGGCCGGGTCGGCCTCGGTGAGGATGTGCCGGAGGAAGGTCCTGCCGAAGGAACCCGTTCCCCCGGTGATCAGAATGGACGATCCATTCAACTCACTCAATTTGGTGCTCCCGTGATCGTGGATGAACGGGCGGCCCTCGGCCGGCCGACCGGGGTGAGACGCTAGCCATGGCGGGTTAACTTCCCGACGCTCGCGGGTTAACCGCGACCACTGCTCCCGTGAATGGCGAGCACCGCGTAGGCAAACACTTCCGACCAACCCGTAACGGGCCTGACCAGGTCGGATCGGGCCGTTACAGTGACCGCGCGAGTGACCCGGCGGCCCTGTTTTCCGCCGGTTCCCGAGTTCACCCGACATTCACACCAGCTCGGTGCGAGCGGGTCACCCCGAGCGTCACCGGCGCGGGCCGACGTGCCCGCCGGGTCCGCGCGGGCCCGGTCCGGCCGGCAATTCTGGAGGCGTTGATGGCATCCGGTAGCGACGTGATCGAACGGCCGGCGGTTGCGGCGGAGACGAAGGACTCCGCACCCACGCGGCGCTGGTTGGTGCCGCTGCTGCTGGTCGTCGGTTGGGTGCTCAGCGTCGCCTGGCGGATGTGGCTGTCCCGGCACATCGTCCTGCCGATCGCGCACACCGACGAGGACAGCTACCTGAACACCGCCCGCGCGCTGGCCGGCGGGCCGGGCGGCTTCAGCAGCGAGAACGACCTGCTGCGCCGGGTCGGCTACCCGATGCTGATCTCGCCAGCGTTCCTCGGGGACCGGGATTTCACCGACAGCTACCGGATCGTCCAGCTGATCAACGCGATGGTGAACTCGACGCTGTTGCCGCTGGCGTACCTGCTCGGCCGCCGCCTGCTCCAGCTGCGCCGGTCGTACGCGCTGCTCGGTGCGGTGGCGGCGGCGACGCTTCCGGCCACCGCCTTCTACGCGGGCATCGCCATGATCGACACGGTGATGGCGCCGCTGGTGGTCGCCTGGCTGCTCGCCGTGCACCGCTGGATCGGGCGGCCCGGCCCGCTCGCCGCCGCCACGGTCGGTCTGCTGGTCGGCGGGTTCCACCTGCTGCACTCCCGCGGCCTGGTGATCGTGGCGGTGCACGCCGGGTTGGTCCTGCTGCTGTTCGTCCGCCGCCGGATCAGCCCGCTCGCGGTGCTCGCGGCGGTGCTGCCGGTGCTCGCCATGGCGCTCGTCAACGAGGCCGCCATCCATCACCTCGGCAACAAGGTCTACCTCCTCGGCAGCACCCCCGGCGGCGGCACGGTGGAGGCGGTCGCCTCCGTCCAGGGTGTGGTCCGTGTCAGCGCGGGCGTCACCACGCAACTCTGGTACCTCGTGGTGATCACCTTCGGGATGGCGGGTGTGGCCTGGGCCGCCGCTGTCCGCGAGCTGTGGCGCCCACGGCACGGCGACGCCGCCCGCTGGACGATGGGCGTGGCGCTGGTGGTGACCGTCGGCGTGGCCGGCGGGTCGTCGGTGATCCTGGCCGGCATCACCGGCAAGCCGCTGGACGCGATCTACGGCCGCTACGTGCAGATGCTCGCGCCGTTCTGGCTGCTGGTCGGGCTCGGGGTGCTGCTGACCGCCAGCCGCCGGGAGGTGCTGCGCCGGGTGGCCGTCGCGGTGGCCCTGCTGGTCGGCGGCGGTGCGCTCATCGCCGTCCGGCTCGCGTACGTGGCCAGCCAGGGTCACCGGTTGCGCTACGGCGGTTTCAGCGCGCCGGACCTGGTGGCGTTGACCGCGGGCTGGCGGGAGATGCAGCCGGTGGTCGGGTCGCTGGTCGGCATCGCCGGCTGTCTGCTGCTCGTCGCGACCGTTCTGGTGCCCCGACTGCGGTTGCCGATGCTCGGCGTACTCGTCGTGGCCAACCTCGTCACCATGCAGGTGATCGACCGACACGTCGTGCAGCCGGCCATCGCGAGCACCGAGGCGACACCCCAGGTGGCCGACGTCGGCGTACACCCCGGCGAGCGGGTGTGGGCCTCGACCGGTGTGCACTACGTCATCCGGTTCAACCTCAGCCACCAGGTGACCTGGACCGACGTTCGGTGGTTCGGCCTCGGGCAGCCACCGGCCGCGGCGCAGGTGGTGTTCGCCCGCTGGGCACCCGGCGCGGCCGACGACTGGGACGGCACGAAGTACGGTTTCGTCCGACTCGGCGGCAACCCGGTGCAGCACTGGGCGGCCTGGCGTCGGGCCTGAGTGACCGCACCCCCGGTGGACACCGCTATTCGTGAACGGCGGATGTCCACCGGGAGCACCGGCGGTTAATGATTTCGGTCCATTGCGCAGAGCGTTGCGACAATCAGCGCTGACGGCGGTCGGCGCGGGCCAGGGAAATCGGGATGACAGTGATTTCCCGGCCGTCGGACAGCTCCTGCCGGGGCGTTCCCTCGACGAATCGGAAACGCCGGTTCATCTGTCGTACGACGGTATTGTGACCGAGCACCTCGCCGTCGAGTCGGTCCAGGTGCAGCCCGTCGAAGGCGTACTCGACGGCCTCCCGCATGACCCCCAGCCAGGCGGGCAGCGTCTCACTCCGCCCGTCCAGCCCCTCGGCGTCGAGATAGAAGCCCCACGCGCCGGTGCGAGGGCCGTCCAGTCGCAGGTCGAAGAAGGTGACCACGCCGCAGGGCAGGTCGTCGCGGACGTACATCAGCACCCGCCGGGACGGGTCGTCACGGACCGCCGACCACCACCGGGCGTGCTCCTCGACGGTGATCTCGTGACTGGTCTTGCTGACCTGGCGGTTGGCTTCCTGATTACGCCAGGACAACATCAGGTGAACGTCGTCCGCCGTCGCTTCGCGCAGCACGTGCGTCTCGCTTTCTTATCTGTTCACGTCGGGTCCCGGCACCTTACCCGGGCCTACCGGGAAATCAGATATGCATTCGTTGGGTTGTAGACTGCGGCGCATGAACGAATTGAGTCGCGCGCAGATCCGCGACCTCATGGCTCAGGTGCTGAAGAACCAGGACAAGGAGCTGCCCGCGGACGACGCGGCGCAGCTGCGGGAGATCGGCTTCCGATCGCTCGACTTCTCCGAGTTGGCCCTGCGGGTGGAGGACGAGACGGGGGAGGAGCTCAACTTCGACGCCCCCGGCCTGCGCCGCATCGCCACCGTCGGAGACGTCCTCGATTTCCTCGTCGAGCTTCAGCACCAGTGACCGTCGCGCCGGCGAGTGACACCGCACCCGCGCACCCGGAGCCGGCGGGTGTCGACAACCGGCTCGTCGTCGGTGGTGTCGCGCTGACCTGGCGTTCGCTGCCGACGCTGACGCTGCCCGACCCCGCGGCGGTGCTCGCCCACGCCGCCGTGCACGCGCTCACCGCCGCTCGGCAGCACGCCGTACACGGCACTGAGCTGCTGCTCAGCACCGCGAGTCGGGTCGACGAGACGATGCGTACGGAGCTGCTGGAGGCCGGGTTCACCGTTGGCGTCCTCGACGACGCCGGTGTGCACCTGAGCGTCCCGGCCCGGCCGCGAGCCGCCGAGCCTGGCCGGCTCTGGCTGCTGACCTCGGGTTCGACGGGGCGTCCCAAGCGGGTCGGGCACACCCTCGACACGTTGACCACCGTGCGGGCCGAGCAGCCCGACCGGACCTGGCTCTGCCCGTACGCCCCCGGCACGTACGCCTGGTGGCAGGTGGTCACCCTGTCGCTGACCCAGCCCGGCCAACACCTGGTGGTGGTCGAGCCGGACGAGCTGGACGACTGGCCCACGGTCGCCGCCGCGAACGGCGTCGACGCCGCCTCCGGCACCCCGACCTTCTGGCGCCGCACCCTCTACCGGGATGCCGCCGCGCTGGCCCGGGTGCCGTTGCGCCAGATCACCCTCGGCGGGGAGCCGGTGGACCAGGCGATCCTGGACCAGCTGCGGGAGGTCTTCCCCACGGCCCGGATCTCCTGGATCTACGCCTCATCCGAGGTGGGGGCGTCCATCGTGGTGCACGACGGGCGGGCTGGTTTCCCCGTCGACTGGCTGGACCGGGAAACCCCTGGTCGGCCGACGCTGTCCGTTCGCGACGACGAGCTGGTGGTGACCTCCCCGTACCACGGCGCCGGGTTGGCCGGCCCGATCCACACCGGGGACCGGGTGCAGGTGCTCGACGACCGCGTCCTGATCACGGGCCGACTGGACTCCGACGAGATCAACGTCGGCGGCAGCAAGGTCTCCGCCGGTGTCGTCCGCGGCGTGCTGACCGGGCATCCCGCGGTGGCCTGGGCCCGGGTCACTGGCCGCCGGGCCCCGGTGCTCGGCCGGATGGTGGTCGCCGAGGTGGTCCTCACCCCCGCCGGTCCCGCCGACGCCAGCGTGCCCGACGAGGGCGCGTTGGTCCGCTGGTGTGCCGACCAACTTCCTGAACACGCGGTGCCGCGCCGGATCCGCGTGCTGACCGAGATCCCCGTCAAGGAGACCCTGAAGAGCGATGTCTGACCCCACCGACACCCAGCTCGTTCCGCCCAGCTCCGTGGTCCTCGTCTCCGGCGGCTCCCGGGGGCTGGGCCTGGCCATCGTCACCGACCTGCTCGACGCGGGCGTACGGGTGGCGGCGTTCGCCCGTACCGTCACTCCGGAGCTGGAGAAGCTCGCCGCCGAGCACCCGGACCGGGTGCACGTCGGCTCGGTGGACGTCACCGACCTGCGCGCCGCGCAGAGCTTCATCCGCGAGGTGGAGCAGCGCCTCGGCCCGATCGACGGCATCGTCAACAACGCCGCCATGGGGCAGGACTCCCTGCACGCGCACACCGCAGCCGACGACATCGCCCGGATCATCGAGACCAACCTGACCGCCCCGCTGCAGCTGACCCGGCTGGTGATCCGCCGGATGCTCGCCAAGGGGCTGCGCGGGCGGATCGTCAACATCACGTCGATCTGCGGGCAGCGCGGTTTCCCGGGTCTGGTCGCGTACTCGGCCACCAAGGGCGGCATGGACGCCGCCACGCGTTCGCTCGCCCGGGAGTTGGGTGGCCGGATGCTTGTCAACTCGGTCGCGCCCGGCTTCTTCGCCTCGGAGATGTCCGCCGTGCTCGGCCCGACCCAGCTCGACCAGATCGTGCGCCGCACCCCGACCGGTCACCTGACCGAGCCGGTGGAGGTCACGCCGGTGGTGCGGATGCTGCTGCGGGAGCACACCAACATCAACGGCCAGGTCATCGTGGTGGACGGTGCCGCCTCCATCTGACCTGGACCGGCTGGTCCGGCCCCGTCCGGTGCCGGGTCTGCTCGCCGTCGCCGAACAGCATCTGCGCATCGGCGTCCCCGCCGACCTGACCGACGCGGTGACCCGCAGTCACCTCGACGACGGCCGCTGCGTTGGGTGGTACGGCCCGCAGACGCCCGGGTGGCGGGTGGCCATCGACGCGGAACGCGCGGACGCCCCGGTGCCGCCGGCGCTGGCCCGCCGGTTCGGCTTGACTGACTTCTGGGCGCGGTGGACCCGCGCCGAGTGCTGCTGCAAGCTGGCCGACGTGCCGATTGCGACCTGGTGGCGCTGGCACGGGCTGGGCACCCCGGCGGACGGTACCGCGCTCTGGCGCACCCTGCGCACGGCTGACCTGGTGGTCACCGTCGGCTTCGCCCCCGAGTCGGCTCCCCGCGACCAGGCCACCGGTCCTTCGAACATGTGATGGGCGGCAGCGCACCGGCAGTGGCACGGTGATCAAGAGATGAAAAGTAGGTCAGGAACGGTCCTGGCACCTACTTTCCATCTCTTGATCAAGGCGCGGGCAGGGGGTGCCTTTACGCACCCCGGCTGCCGGTCAGATCAGGTCCCAGCTCAGGGGAGTGCCGCGCGGGACGTCGGTGGCGAAGGTGCGGCCCAGCACCCGGTCGATCTCCACGGGGGCCAGGCCGCCAGCTGGCCGGATCGATCGCACGTTCTGTGCGGTGACCGGGTCACCGGCTCGGACGTCCTCGACCACGAAGAGGGAACGGCGGAACCGCAACCCTTCCTGCTCGGCCGGGGTTGGGCCGATCGCGGTGCCACCCAGGGCGGCGTACGCGCGGCCGGACTCGGCGACCAGGGCCGTCAGCTCGGCCGGGTTCAGTGAGAAGTCCGAGTCGACACCGCCGTCGGCCCGGTCCAGGGTGACGTGCTTCTCGATGAAGCAGGCACCGAGCGCCACCGAGGCGACCGCCACCCCGATGCCGGGCGTGTGGTCGGAGAGCCCGACCGGCACGTCGAACGCACCGGCCAGCACCGGCAACCGGCGCAGGTTGCTGTCGGCCGGCGGTGCCGGGTAGGACGCGGTGCAGGCCAGCAGGACGATGCCCGCCGCGCCTCCGGCACGGGCGGTTCGTACCGCGGCGTCGATCTCGGCCACCGTCGCCATGCCCGTGGAGATCACCATCGGCTTGCCGGTGCTGGCCACGAGCCGGATCAGCGGCAGGTCGACCAGCTCCGAAGAAGCGATCTTGTACGCGGGCGCGTCCAGCGACTCCAGCAGCTCCACGGCGGTCGCGTCGAACGGCGACGAGAAAACGGTCAGACCACGTTCGCGGGCCCGCTCGAAGATCGGGGCGTGCCACTCGTACGGGGTGTGCGCGCGCTCGTAGAGTCGGTACAGGTTCTCCCCGCCCCACAACTCGTGCCCGCTGGAGATCCGGAACGCCGGGGTGTCGACGTCGATCGTGATGGTGTCCGGCCGGTAGGTCTGGAGCTTCAGCGCGTGCGCCCCGCTCTCGGCCACCGCGTCGACGATGGCCAACGCCCGGTTCAGATCGCCGTTGTGGTTGCCGGACATCTCGGCGACCACGAACGGTCGCTCCCCGGCACCGACCGCGTGCGGTCCGATCTTGATTGTCGCCGTCATTCCGACCTCTGCTCAGGTACGCCCGCACCGGGGTGCGGTGGTGCTGTCGTCGTCCGCCCGGCGGGCGGACGACCTGGAAAACCAGGGCGCCGGGAGCCGCCCCGGCTCCCGGCGTGGTGTGCGGTGGGGGCGGTCACGGCAGGCGGCCACCGGCCAGCGCGTCGCGCCGCTCCATCGTCATGGCGAGCCCGCCGTCCCGCGTCGTCGTGGCGCCCGCCCCTCGGCCAGGGTCCTCGTCGGCGCTGACCGAACTGGTTGCGGCACCGACGCCACCCGCCGGACCGCTCCGGCGTAGGCGACCAGCGACCCGGTGTGCCTGGCGCAGTGCCGAGTACGCCACCCAGTCCCCGCGCCCGACGAGGCGGTGCTTGAGCCCGTTCACGCCCGAGGGCAGCGGGTAGCCGCCGGTGGGCAGGTATCGACGGTAGTGCTCGGTGGCCCGGTGGAAGAAGGATCGCCGCAGGTGTGGGTGCAGCCGACCGTCGTTGCCCACGACCACCAGATAGTGGCTGATCATCAGCTGGAACAGCTCGGCCTGCAACTTCTCGTCCGGGTGCTTGCGGGCGACCCAGTCCATCAGCCGCTCGTACTGGGCGAATGCGTCGAAGTGCCGACCGCTGCGGGTGGAGGTGATCGCGCCCTGCCGGCCCTGCCGGTACAGGTAGCAGACCCGGTCCAGCACGGAGACCTTCTCCGCACCGATGATGAGGGGGTGGCTGAACGGGATGTCCTCGTACCAGCCCGGGAAGAACCGCAGCTCCAACTCGCCCAGGAAGTCCCGACGGACCACCTTGTTCCAGGCGGTGTGCTGCACCCGCAGCAGCTGCGGCTGGTCGGTCAGTCGGGTCACGCCGGGGATTCCGTGCAGCAGGTGACTGCTCGCGTCGACCTCCCGCCGGCCGTCCTCGTGCACCCGGAGGTGGTCCAGCATCAGCACGTCGGGCTGGTGCTGGCGAAGCCGGTCCAGCACCGCCGGGATCGTGCCCGGCGGCAACCAGTCGTCGCTGTCGATGAACCAGACGTACCGGCCGGTGGCCACGTCGAGCCCGGCGTTGCGGGCCAGGCCCAGGCCAACGTTGCTGCTCAGGTGCACGACGCGGACACCGTCGCGTCCGGCGGCGTACGAGCGGAGCATGTCGCCGCAGCCGTCCGGGGAGGCGTCGTCGACGGCGATCAGCTCAACTGCGTCCGATTCGCCCACGGGGACGTCGGCCCGGATCGACTCAAGGCACTGATACAGGTACGCCTCGACGCCGTACACGGGCACGACGATGCTCAGCAGCGGTGCGTGCGTCGGCTCATTGACCACGCCCGCCACCTTCGACGACCCGGGTGGCCAGCCCCGGAACCTCACGTGGCCGGCGATGGTGGAGTCTCTGAACTCCCGCCGAGCGGAAGGTTAACGCCCGCCGATGGGCGGTCACCTGACCCGGGAGACCGTGGCCTGACCGGCCGGCAGGTGGCGGTGGGACGCGTCCGGTTCACCCTGGAGTGACCCGGTAGGGTGCCCCGGTGCGGCCCTGCCGGGCCGTCGCGGGCGTCGCCGTCGCGCCGTCCGACGCCGCGGCGAGGAGGATACGGACGTGCTGGTGACCCTGCCGAGGTTCGGAGTCCCGGCATGACGAGCGCCGCAACGGTGTCAACTGCCCGGCCCGCCCCCGCACCAGCCCGACTGCCCTCGCTGACCGGGCTGCGGTGGATCGCCGCGTTGCTGGTCTTCGGTTTCCACGCGGGCACCATGCGGATCATCGCCGAGCCGGACTACAAGGCCGTGGTCGACGCGTTGTTCACTCTCGGCCTGTCCGGGGTGCAGTTCTTCTTCATCCTCAGCGGTTTCGTGTTGGTCTGGTCGGCCCGCGCGGGCGACTCCCGGCGCACCTTCTGGCGGCGACGGGTTGCCAAGATCTACCCGAACCACCTGGTGCTGTGGGGGGCGGCGCTGCTGGTCGCCTGGTGGTTCGCCGACCCGGTCCTGCCAGCGGCCGCGTTGGAGAACGTGCTGCTGTTGCAGGCCTGGGATCCCCGGCCGGGCTGGTTCTACAGCATCAACACCGTGAGCTGGTCGCTCTCCTGCGAGTTCTTCTTCTACCTGTGTCTGCCGCTGGCGTTGCCGCTGCTGCGCCGGGCTCGGCCGAAGCTGCTCTGGGCGCTGATCGTCGTGCTGCCGCTGCTGATCCTCGCGCTCTGGCCGGCCCAGCAGTTGGTGCCGGAGGTGAGCCGGTGGTGGTTCACCCAGATCTTCCCGCCCGTCCGGTCGCTGGAGTTCTGGCTGGGCGCGGTGGCGGCCGAGTTGATGCGCCGTGGCCTCTGGCGTGGTCCGGGGCTGACCGTAGCCAGCGGGATCTTCGTGGCCACCTGGGTGGCAGCCGCGGAGTGGATTCGCGCCGAGCTGTGGACCACTCTGCTCGCGGTCGCGTACCTGCTGGTGATCGCCGCCGCCGCGGACGCGGACGTGCGGGGTAAGCGTTCGCCGTGGCGGTCCCGGCCCCTGGTCTGGCTCGGCGAGGTCTCGTTCGCCTTCTACCTGGTCCATGTGCTGGTGATGACGAGCGTGCTGCGCTTCACCGGTGACTGGGGGACCGGCTTCGAGGGCTGGCGCGGCCCGGTCGCGGTGCTCGGTTTCCTGCTGGTGAACCTGGTCCTCGCCGGGTTGCTGCATCGCTTCGTCGAGACCCCGATGATGCGCCGGCTCGGGCCGCGCCGTCCGGCCCGGCCGCCCGTGCCGCAACAACGCACGCCGGTAACCCAGGCTGCCGGCAACGACGCCCGCAACGCCGATGGCGACGGGACTCAAGCCGAGGCCGGCGGGGCTGACCAGGCCGGGAGCCAGTCAACGTACGTCGACTCGCGCTGACTCCGTCCACCCTGGTCAGGGGGTTCGGCGCGGCGTGCGGCGACACGCCCGGGGTCGGTGCGCCCGGGTCGGCACGGCGGTAGCGTGGGGGCGTGCTTCCGGTCGCGCTCACCTGTCCGCTGTGGTGGGTGGCGCGCTGGGCTACGCGGGTGCTGACCAGCCTTGCCGTGGTCGCGGCCCTGGCGCTTGGCGCCGGCACGGCCTCGGCCGCCGCGCCCACCCTGAGTGCCGTGCCCACCCTGAGTGCCGCGCCCAGCCTGAGTGCCGAGCCATCGGCGTTCGCGCCCGGGCTGCTCGCGGCATTCAGCCGGCCCACCTCGGGCGAGGGTGTCGTGCACCCGGCGCAGGCGGTCCGTGCGGGGGCCGGCGAAGAGTCCTTCCCGGCCGGGTCGGTCGACTCGCATCCGGCGCCGCCCGGAGGCCAGGGCACCATCGCGGCAGGCGTGCTGCCGGTGCACGCGGCCGGGTCCGACCGGCTGCCTCTCGTCGACGGTCCACACCGCTGGGCTCCCCGGGGCCCACCCCGGCGCTGAGCCACCCGGGACAAGCGTCCCGTCGCTGCGCCCCGTCGACCTACCAGCTCTGCATCCCGCCGATCCGTGGCCCGCCGTGGCCAGGAGGCCGGTGGGGCTTCCCATCGCTTGTTCTCTCCCCGAGGTGCCGACCATGGAGACCGTCGTCTTCTACCAGTTCCTGACCGAGGTGCCGCAGGCCGCTGCCATCTGGTCGGCTCTGTTCCTGCTGGCACTTGGCGTACTCGCCGTGCTGGTCGCCCGCCCCGAGCGGGACCGGCCCACGGACGACCCGCTCCCCGTCGCGCCGACCGCCCGCGAGTTGGCTGCGGCCGAGGCCGTCGACCTACGCCGGTACGCCGAGGAGGTGACCGTGGCCGCGGCCGGCGCGGCCAGGACGGCACGGCGGCGACGCGATGCCTGGCTCTCCGCTCAGGAGCAGATGGAGCGGGCCTTGGCGGGGTACGACGAGGCGGACACCGCCGCCCGTCGCTTCGCGGGGTCCGGGGCGCTGCCCACCCCGCACACCCCCCGGACCCCCGCCGAGTACGTCGCTCGGGAGCGCTACCTGCACCGTGCGGCGACGGCGGCGTACTGGCGGGGCGATCTGACCATGGCGCAGCTCGGAGACGTGTTCGCCCACCGGCACGGCTGGGATCCCCGACGGCACCCGGTCGAGCAGGAGGTGCTGCTCAGCCGGGCGATCCGGGACGCGAGGCTTGCCGACTACCAGGCCGCGGCCACCGAGGAGCGGGCCGCCTGGCGGAGCGCGGAACTGGCCGCCGAGTCGGCGCGCGCCCTCGCCGATGAGGCGTACGCGGCAGCGGCCCGGCTGCGGCCGAGCCCGGCACCCGCCCGACGGGCGGCGAGCGGGGCGTCCCGTCCCGCCCTCGTGGCGCGTTGGCGCCCAGCCCGTGCGGGTTGAGTCCGATCCGTTGTGTGAGCCCGGCCACGCTATCCGGAATTCGGGCGTCCGGCACGATCGGCTCGATTTTTCCCGTAATTGTGGCCGCATTATCGGCGGCCTGTCCGGTTGTCGCCCGGAGGCGTCACCGTAACCGGTTGTCCCATCGAGTCACATCATCAGCAATACGCGCAGAAATTGCTGCACCAAATCAGGTTTACGCAGGTGAACCTTGCTTGGCAGGCCGCGAACAGGCCAGTAGTGTCGTCCCGTCTGGCGCGGTAACCGATCGCAAGAGGCGACGCCGTGTCGACCCGCTCAATCGTGATCAACGAACCGGGGACCCATCAGTAAGTCTGGGGTGAATCCGCGAGCCACGGCCTGCGGTAGGGCGATCTTCCCGCCCGAATCCGTCAGCTAACCCGGTAGGCGGTGCCGGAAGGAGTTCCAAACTCGTGCAGCACCTCTCCACCCCTCGGCTGTTCCCTCGCCTCCACGGCGCAGCGGTGCCCCCGCTCATCCGTCCAGTGACGGTGAGCTGACCCCCCGGGTCATCGCCTCTCCCGCCCGGCCGCGCCGGGCGTTTCCCTGAGCGGTTCACCATCCGCGGACCACGGTCCGCGCGCTGGCGCCTGCCCGGATACCGGTCCGGCCCCGGTGTGCCGCTCTCCCCTCGATCCGTGGAGGACCCCGTGAAGCACACCATGCAGCGTCAGCTCCGCCGTTTCGCCACCGAGCGCCCGTTCCAGATCCTCGCCGCTTCTGCCGCGGCCCTCGTGATCGCCACCACCACCGGTGCCCTGCTCACCGATGCCGACGACGCCCCGGCCAGCCAGCGCACCGCGACCACGGTCGCCGAGATGCGCAGCGACACCGCCGTCTCCAGCGACGCGTCCCCCTTGGCCAGCGCCGCGCCGAGCACCGCCGCACCGGCTACCAGCGCCGCGGCTCCCGCGGCCAAGGCCAGCAGCAACCCGGACCTGACCCGTAAGCCGGAGCGGCCGAAGCCACCCGCGACCAAGGTGCTCGACTACGACTACGAGGCGCAGAACACCTACTACAACTGCGGCCCGGCGGCCACCCGCAACGCGCTCAGCGCCACCGGCATCGACCGCACCCAGGAAGAGCTCGGTGCCGAGATGGGCACCACCGAGATGGGCACCAACTCGGCCGAGGACACCACCCGGGTCCTCAACGCCGAGGTGAAGGGCTCCCCGTACCAGACCCGGATGTTCGCCGGCGCGCCCAGCCCGGCGCAGATGGACCAGCTCCAGGCCGACGTGGTCAAGGCCATCACCGAGGGCCGGGGCGTGGTGGCCAACGTCGTCGGCGACGCCACCGACACCGACGGTGGCTGGCACTCCTACGGCGGCGGGCACTACATCGCTGTCGTGGGTTACAAGGACAACGGCCGGACCGTGCGGATCGCCGACTCGGCGAACCCGGCCGACCCGTCGTACTGGGTCACCACGATCGACCTGGCCAACTGGATCGCCAGCCGGGGCTACTCCGCCTGACACAGGCACGCTGACCGCCGCGGGCGCCGTCCCTCACGAGGGGCCGGCGCCCGCGGTGTCTTTCCCCAGCGGTACGGCGTGCGCCACGATCGGCGACTCTCGTCCGGGGCAGTGAACCGTGGCAGACTGCGGCCGTGGTGGATGAATCGGTTGGTCACGCCGGCCGCAGGCCGTTCCTTCTGCTGCTGCACGGGATGGGCGCGACCGGGGACGTCTGGCTGCCGTGGGCGCCGTTGTTGGAGCAGCACTGGCCCGGGCGGTGGCTGGCACCGGACCTTGCCGGCCACGGCTGGGCGGCGCCGCTGCCGTCGTACTCCTTCGAGGGTTTCGCCCGGCAGATCGCCCACCGCGGCCTCGCCGCCGACGACCGGCTCGTCGTGCTCGGGCACTCGCTGGGTGGAGTGGTCGGCTTGGTGCTGGCAGCCCGCGACGCCGGGATGCCGGTGGACGCGGTGGTCGGGCTGGGCATCAAGGCCCTCTGGTCGCCCGCGGAGCTGACCCGCGCCGCCGAGATCGCCGCCCGCCCGGTGAGCTGGTTTGCCAGCCGCACCGAGGCGGCCCGCCGCTACCTGCGCGTCTCCGGACTGGCCGGCCTGCTTCCGCCGGACCACCCGGTCGTGGACGCCGGGCTGCGCCAGGTCGACGGCCGCTGGCGTCTCGCCATGGACCCGGGGGCCTTCGCCGTCGGCGAGCCCGACCTGGCCGCGCTGCTGGCGGCGACCGACGTGCCGGTGGTGCTGGCGCGCGGGGAACACGACCCGATGGTCACCGACGAACAGCTCAGGGAGTACGGCGTTCCGGTCGCCACGCTGCCCGGCCTCGGGCACAACGCGCACGTGGAGGACCCGGCGGCCGTGCTGGCGCTGCTCGACCCGTATCGCTGAACTCTCCGGAGCGTGTTCGGGAGCAGGAATATCGGTCGTGCCACGCCCACGCCGA
Source organism: Micromonospora sp. DT201 (assembly GCF_049841575.1). Classification (NCBI taxonomy): domain Bacteria; kingdom Bacillati; phylum Actinomycetota; class Actinomycetes; order Micromonosporales; family Micromonosporaceae; genus Micromonospora; species Micromonospora sp. DT201. The sequence goes on from NZ_JBNCKP010000024.1 coordinate 20,459, forward strand.
GGCATACGATCCTGCATCGATGCCTATCACCGATTCGACACTGCTCGTCAGCGTGAGCCTGAACGTCGTCGACACCCGACTCGACGACGCGGTGCGTCGCTGCCAACCGCTCGTCGCCGCGCTCACCCCGGATGGCCTGACGGTGGCCCGTACCGATCCCGATGGCGCCCGCGGCGGGGTGAACGTCGACCTGACGCTCCTGCCGCCCCCGCCGCCTGCGTCGTCGGGCGCGGACGCGGTGCGCCAGTTGGCCGCGCCCCTGCTGAGCCGCTTCGGGTGGAGCAGCGGCGATGTGGAGGTGGATGAGTCGGCGCGCGGCCACCCGACGCTCTTCGTCGCCGGCCACGAGCGGAGCAGAGGCGGAGTGACCCCGATCTGCGTGTCCGTGCTCACCGTGGGCGACAACGCGGACGACGCGCTGGATCTGCCCACAGGGGAGCTCGCCGGGCAGGCCACCGCCTCGGTCCGGCGGCTGCCCCTGGTGGCCGCCGAAGACGACGTCGTGGTGCGGGTACGCGCCCGGTTGGAGGCCTCGGATCTCGACGAGGCCCTGGCCCGCTGTCTTCCGCTGCTGGGGCGGACGGACGTGTGGTCCGCCGTTGTCCAGCCGTGGGCGACCGAGATCGACGGGGTCTGGGAGCTGACCATGCTCCTCGTGCTGCCGCCGGTCGGTGTTTCGCCGCGAGCGCCCTTCGGGCCGGCGGTCGCCGCTCTGGCGGCGGAGTTCGGGCTGCCCGCCGACGATCTGCGCATCCACCCGGTTGCCTCGTGGTCGGTGGGCCTGTTGGAGGCGACCCGGCCGCCCACCGCAGCGCCGACGGTTCAGGCCCTGTACGTGCGCACGGGTGCCGACCCGTTCGACCCGCACCCGGTGGACAATCCGGTGGAGACCCGGGAGATGGTGCTCCCAGACCTGGACGAGGACGGTGTGGACGGGGCCGAGTTGATCAGCGCGATCGAGGAGTCGTTGCGCGACGCCGGGCACCGCTCGGATTGACCTAGCTCCCTTGCCTGGGCCGACAGTCGAGGTCAGGCCAGGGGGGAGAGCTGCGGCGAACGCTCGGCCGCGGGGTCCTCCGTCGCCGCCAACTCCCGGCGCGCGGCGGTCAGGAACGCCTCGGCGTACGACTCGGCGGGGAAGTCACCGAGGTAACGGCGGCGGGTCGCCCAGCGCTCCGCGGCCAGCGGGTCGGTGTCCAGCAGTGCGGTCAGCACCTCGTCCACGTTGGACAGGTCCCGACGCAACACGTAACCCGACCCGGCCAACGGGAAACGCTCCAGGAACCGGTCACCCTCGTCGCCCATGTCGGTGACCGCGTACGGCTTGCTGGAGTAGAGGTAATCCGAGATCACCCCGGACACGTCGGAGATCAACGCGTCCGACTGGTTCACGCACTCGGTCAGGCTCAGCTCCCGAGCCGCCGCACCTACCACGTGCTGCCGCCCGGTGCGGGCACGATCGGCGACCAGCAGCTCGGTCAGGTGACCCAACTGGCGGGCCGAGGCCGGGTTCTGCGCGGTGTACGGGTGCGCCCGCAGGATCACGGTCGCGCCGCGCTCCAGCAACCGATGCAGCAGTCCCTCGGCCACCGGCAGCGAGCAGTAGTCGGCGTCGGCGTGATGCCCGGTCCACGTCGGGGTGTACAGCACCGTCGGTTGCGTCAAACCCCGCGCCGGCTCCGGGCGTACCGCGATCGACTCGACCTGCGGGCGGCCCACCACCACGAACTTCTCCGCCGGGATCTGCACCCCGGCCCGGGCGTACCTGTCGATCGCCGCAGGCCCCGCCACGAAGATCCGGTCGAAGATCCCGGACACCGGGTTGGCGCTGGGCGCCTTGTCGCTGTCGCCGTGGTGCAGCTGGACGTGGGTGAGCTGCGTGAAGCGGACGCAGTGGCTGTTCTTCGCCCCGTGATTGACGTAGAACGCCGTCCGTAGGCTCGGAACCAGGGCCTCGTCCATCGCCCGCAGGGTGGGGCAGTAGACCACCGGTGCGTCGGTGGCTGCGGCGATCGGGGCCAGGAACTCCGGCTCGCGCAGCACCACCAGGAACGGCCGGCCGATCCTTTCCAGGTACGGCAGCCACATGGTGACCTGGTATTCCGAGCCAGGAGGCGCGGAGAAGTAGAGCACGAACTCCGGCTGGTGCCGGCGCAGCGCTCGAGTCACCGCTCCACCTCCGGCTTCCGGCCGGAACCGCCGCCGGGCCAGGTCCAGTGCGACCACACCGGCACCCGCGCCGACCAGCAGGCTGGCGGCCAACGCCACGCCAGCCGGCAGGGTGAGCGCGGCAGCTAGCGCCACCGCGGCGAGCAGCCAGCGAACGGTGGTGCCGAGTTGGTCGGCGATCAGTGGCATCCAGGCGCGTACCGGAAGGTTGGCCGCCCGGATCTCCAGGTTGCCGGCGGTGCGCAGGGGCCCCACCAGCAGTACCAGCCCCAGCAGGACCAGTGCGGTGGCGACCAGTGTGAGGTTGAGCCCGTCGGCCAGCTGCCGGGAGTAACCGACCAGGACCGCGGCGGCGATCAGCGTCGTCTCCGCGACGAGCTCAGCGTTGGGCCGGATCCGCTGCTCGGCGGCTGAGGCGGCCAACGCGGCGACAGCCAGCGCCAGCCCCCAGCCGGTGGCGTCGGTGAGCGCCAGCACGACAAAGGCCAGCACGGCCAGACCAGTGCTCAGGCACCGGGCGGCCATCTTTCGGACCAGGTCGCCGCGCATGTCGCTCCGTTCGTGGTTCCGACAGGTGCCGGCGTCAGTTCGCGGACGCCGCGCCGGCCGACGCCTCGACCTGACTCGGCCCGGACTGTGCCGGCACGCTCGGCGTGGGTCCGTCACCAGGTGCCCGGCGTACGTCGATCACCTGGCCGGTCAGGTCGGAGATCAGCACGTCCAGTGACGACTGGGCAACGGCCTCCGCGGCGAGCAGGGTGTGCTCCGGCTCCTCACCGAACGCCCGCGTCCGCATCGGCGTGGCGGTCCGCTCCGGGTTGATGCAGTTGACGCGGACGCCGACGTCGGCCCACTCGTCGGCGAGCGCCTGGGTGAGGTTGACCAGAGCGGCCTTGGTGGCCGAGTAGAGCGCGTAGCGGGCCCGGCCCCGGGTGTAGGAGCTGGACGTGTAGAGCAGCAGTTGGCCCTTGGTCTGCTGCAGGTAGGGGAGGGCCTGGCGGGCGATGGTCACCGGCCCGACGAAGTTGACCTGCAGCAGCCGATCCATCGTCTCCTCGTCCATCTCGGCGAGGGCGCCCTTTTCCAGGATGCCGGCGGTGACGACCACGTGGTCGATCCGGCCGGTGGCCTCGAAGGCGGTCGTGAGCGCGGCCTCGACGTCCTCGGCCCGCTCCACGTGGGTGCCGGTGCTGGAACGGCTGAACGGGAAGACCTGGGCGCCGTAGCGCCGGGCCAGCTCGGTCAGCTCGTGGCCGATGCCGTAGCTGCCGCCGAACACCACGATGGTGCGGCCGGTCAGCTCCTCGCTGTAGCTGTGGTGGTCGGTCAGCCGGGGCGCCTGTGCCGCGGCGAGCTGGAAGAGCTTGTCCGCCAGGTGCACGTCGACCGGGTGGGTGACCTTGATGTTCTCGTCCGAACCGTCGATCACCTTGATCGGGGTGCCGGGCAGGTAGCGCAGCACCACGCCGCAGTCGTCGGTGGCGGCGAAGTCCGGGTCGTCCTCGGCGATCCGGTACGCCTCGCGGATCGTGGGGGAGCGGAACGCCTGCGGGGTCTGCCCGCGGCGCAGCCGGGAGCGCACCGGGATGTCGGTGATGCAGTCGTTGTCGTCCACCTGGATGATCGTGTCCGCGGACGGGATGGCCACGTCCACGGCGTCGTAGGTCCAGAGCGCGTTGACGCACTCGCGCACGATCCTGCCGCTGAGCAGCGGGCGCACCGCGTCGTGGAAGAGGATGTTGCAGTCTGCCGGGCCGACCGCGTCCAGCGCGATCCGGGTGGTGGCGTTGCGGGTGTCACCGCCCTCGATCACCTTGGTGACCTTGCGCAGGCCGGCCTTCTCGACGATCTGCCGGGCGTCGTCGACGTGGCCGGTCGCCATCAACACGATGATCTCGTCGATCTCCGGCGCTGCCTCGAAGACCGCCAGGGTGTGCTCGATGATCGGCTTGCCGGCGATCTTCAGTAGTTGCTTCGGGATCCCGAGGCCCAGCCGGGTCCCGGTGCCTCCGGCCAGAACCACCGCCACTGTCCGCGAGGGCCGCCACGGCGCTGAGGTGTCCGCTGCGGCGTCCGGGCCAGTGGTCTGGTCCTGCGTCATTGCCGGATCCTCACTCTCAGGAATGCGTTAACGGAAAGTTCCGCCCGAGCGGCGACGGAATGAACCTTAACGCGCGGACCACGCCGCCCCAACGGGGGCGACGTGGTCCGTGGTGCCGTGTCGATGCCGAATGTTCGCGGAACCCCTACTTACTGTTCGCGTACGCCTCGTATGCACCGATGACCTCATCGGTGGGCCCGTCCATTCGCAGAACGCCCGATTCCAGCCAGATCGTTCGTTCGCAGGTGTCCCGGACGGAGGAGAGCTGGTGGCTGACGAGGAACACCGTGCCCGCGCCCTCCCGCAGCTCCCGCACCCGCTGCTCGCTGCGCTTGCGGAAGCCCTTGTCGCCGGTGGCCAACGCCTCGTCGATGAGCAGCACGTCGTGCTTCTTGGCGGCGGCGATGGAGAACCGCAGCCGGGCCGCCATGCCGGAGGAGTACGTCCGCATCGGCAGACTGGCGAAGTCGCCCCGCTCGTTGATCCCGGAGAAGTCGATGATCCCCGCGGCCTGTTTGGCCACCTCATCGGGATGCATGCCCATGGCCAGGCAACCCAGGGTGACGTTGCGCTCGCCGGACAGATCGTTGAGCAGGGCGGCGTTGACGCCCAGCAGCGACGGCTGCCCCTGGGTGTGGATCTCACCCCGGTTGACCGGCAGCAGGCCGGCGATGGCCCGCAGCAGGGTGGACTTGCCGGAGCCGTTGCTGCCGATCAGCCCGATCGCCTCGCCCCGGTACGCGGTGAAGGAGACGCCCTTGACCGCGTGCACCTCCCGGACGTTCGGCGCGTTGGTGCGCTTTACCAGTCGGCGCAGCGCGGCCACCGGCGTGGTGCCACCGGCGGCCCCCTGGTGCACGCGGTAGATGATGTGCGCGTCGTCGACCACCACGGTCGGGATGCGCTCCTTGGTCGAGGTCATTGTCGCGGTCGCCTCGATGTGGGCGTCGAATTGCTCAACCACGGCCGTACTCCTGTTCGCCGCGCCAGAAGTAGATGAAACCGCCGATCCCGGCGACCAGCGCCCACCCGGCGCCGACCAGCCAGAGCTGGGTCAGCGACTCGTTGAGCAGCGGCGCTTCCTCGAGCAGCGTGTACCGCGCAAGCTCGATGTAGACCAGCAGCGGGTTGAACTGCACCAGCGTCGTCGCCCAGCCGGGCAGCCGCTCGAAGAGGCTGACGCTGTAGAGGACGCCGGAGCCGTACATCCAGGTGCGCATGACGAACGGCATCACCTGCTTGAGGTCGCTCGCCTTGGAACCCAGCCGGGCCACCAGCAGCACCACGCCCGCGTTGAAGATCGCCTGAAGGACCAGGGCCGGCACCAGCAGCAACCACTCCAAGGTGATCGGCTCACCGGTGACCAGCACGATGCCGATCAGCACCACCATCGAGGCCAGCAGCTGCTGGAACTGGGTCAACGTCGTGGACAGCGGCAGGCTGGCCCGGGGGAAGTGCAGCGCCCGGATCAGCCCCAGATTGCTGCTGATCGACTGGGTGCCGGCCAGGACCGCGCTCTGCGTGAAGTTGAAGATGAACAGCCCGGTGGTCAGGTAGGCGATGAAGTTCGGCATCTCCTGCTGCGCCAGCACCACCCCGAAGATCAGGTAGTAGACCGCCGCGTTGGTCAGCGGGGTCAGCACCTGCCAGAGCTGGCCCAGCTTGGCATTGCTGTAAGAGGCGACCAGCTTGGCGTTGGCGTACGCGGCGATGAAGTGCCGGTAGGCCCACAATTGGCGGCTGTACTCGACGAGGGTCGGTCGCTCACCGGCGACTCGTAGCCCGTGCCGAGCGGCCAGCTGCGCCTGGGTCAGGCCCGTGTCAGGGTCGACCAGCGCGGTGGTGGCCATGGATATGGCACTCCGATCTTTCGTGCAGACGGGTGGCTCGCGACGATGGAATCCTAGTGGGAAAAGTGCGCGGGGCGCCGCCTCGTCGCTGCGAGGACAGTAGTCCGAAACACGTCGGGACGCAACCGTATCGTCGTTGCGCTACGCTGGGCTGCGTGACCTGCGAGAAGAGTCCCTGGTGACGACTGAGAAGAGGCGCGCCCCCGCCGGTGCGGCAGTGCTGCGTGGCGAGATCACCACGGCCATCCGGCGTGCGCTGATGCAGGAACTCGCCGCGGTCGGCTACGGCCGGCTCTCCATCGAGGCGGTGGCTCGCCGTGCCGGCGTCAGCAAGACGGCAATCTACCGGCGGTGGGGCTCGAAGCTCGACCTGGTGCTGGAGATCGTCGCCGCGGCGGCGCACGGCAAGCTGCCGGCACTCGATACCGGCACCCTGCGCGGCGACCTGGCGTTGCTGTTCCAGGCGGTGGCGCACGCGCTGCGCCATCCGCTGGCGTCGCAGATCATCCCGGACCTGCTGGCTGAGGCAGCTCGCAACCCCACCATCGACGCGACCCTGCGGCAGGTGCTGCACGCCCGCCAACAGGAGATCGGCGGTCGCCTGGTCACCCGCGCCGTGCAGCGCGGGGAGCTGCCCGCCGACACCGACCTGGACGCGGCGATCGACCTCATCGTGGGCCCGCTCTACTGGCGGCTCGCCATCGCCCGCCTCCCGCTTACCGACAGCTACCTGGACAACCTGGTCGAATCCGTGGCCGCCGGGCTCGGCGCCGACAGCGCCCTGCTCCGCCCTCAGGTCGCCCCGATCTCGGGTTGATCAGGCACCCGACGCTCCGACGCCCGCAGCAGCGGTTCCGCAGTCCAATTCCGCTAGGCTGCCCCCTTGACACCTGGCTGTCACCGCGCCGAAACCCTCATCCGCCTGACGAGTAAGGACGCCCGTGGCCAACGTCGACAGCATCGCCGTAGCGCCCGCCGATTCGGATCCGTGGCGGTCCGAGCCGGCACAGCGGCCCACCAGCCGCCGCACCGGGGTGTCCGGGGTACGCGCGTTGGTGGCCGTCCTCCCCGCGGTGCTCACCGATGGTGCTGTGATCGCGTTCGCGCTCTTCACCGTGCTCTACCACGTGGCCTTTCTGGGGGATCTGCGTCCGTCGGTGACCTTCAAGATCTGGCTGGTCGCCTGTGCGGTGCTCGCGGTCGTGGCCCTGCTGCGCGCCCGCCGCCGGTCCGCCGGCACGCCGGCCGCCAGCGAGGAGGCGGCACCGGCCGAGGGTGAGCGGGTAGCACCGACGGGCCCGCAGCCCACCGTCGACCGCCGCTTCCTGATCGGGGTGCTGGTCGCTGCCGCCGTCGCCGCCATCACCGCCGGTGTGGCAGCCGGGACCGATGCCAGCCTCCCTTGGTGGATCCCGGCGGTGAGCGGTCTGCTCGCGGCGATCGGTGGCATCCGGCTGGTGCGCCAGCTCTGGCTCAGCGGCCCGGTGCCCACCCCGGCCGCTCCGGCGCCCACCGCGGGGCAGTCGGCGTACGCGCTAGCCGTCTCGGTGCTCGTCGGCATCTCCTCGCTCTTCATGGCGCGCAACACCCCGGACGACGTCTACTACGTCGGCAAGTCGGTCTGGATCGCCGAGCGGGACCTGGTCCCCCTCAACGACTTCCTGTTCTCCGAGAACGTGCTTCCGGCGATGGGTTCGCAGCCGCCGATCCCGTCGATCGAGGTTTTCGACGGCGCGTTCGCCAACGTCGTCGGCATCCACGCCAGCTCGGCCCTCTGGTACGTGCTGCTGCCGATCATGGCGGTGCTCGCGGTGCTGGCGCTCTGGCGGTTGACGCACCGGTGGGCCCCGCGCCGCCCGCTGCTCGCCTTCACCGTGGCAATCGCGTACCTGTACCTCGTTGCCGGCAGTGACGCCGCACTGGGCACGTTCCACCTCCTGCGGCTCCACGAGGGCAAGGGCGTGTTCGTCTCGGCGGTCATCCCGCTGATGTGGCTCTACCTGACCGAGTGGTTCGACACCCGGTCGCGGCGCAGCCTGTTCCTCATCGTGGCGCTCTCGATCACCGCGATCGGTCTCACCAACACTGCGGCGATCATCCTGCCGATGCTGGTCGGCGCCGCAGGCTTCGCCATGCTGCTGGTCGGCCGGTGGAAGGCCGCCATCGTGGCTGCCGTCGCCGCCCTCGCGTACCCGATCGGCTCGCTGGTGGTCTCCCGCCTCGTGCTCGGCGGGATGACCGCGGCCGGCGCGGACGACGACTTCTACAACGCTGCCTACACCTACCAGCGGACCCTGCTGTTCGGTGTGGTCGGGGTGATCAGCGGCCTGGCGCTGTGGTGCGGTCCACTACTTGCCCGTCGGCGTACGCCTGCGCTGCTCGCCGCCGGTGCCACCCTGGCGTTGAGCGTGATGTTCGTGCCCGGTGTGCTGGAGGTGATGAGCGCGTTGAGCGGCATCTCGGTGGTGCTCTGGCGCGTGCCGTGGCTGCTCGCCCTACCGACGCTCATCGGTCTGCTCTGTACCGTCCGCGTGCCGGCACCGACACCGGCGCTGCGCCGCGCGGCAGCCGGCGGGATCGCGGTGCTGCTGGTCGCCTCGTTCGCGCTGTTCGCCACGCCGATGTGGTCGGCAAAGAGTTGGGTTGACGTGTACGACCACCCCACCTGGAAGCTTCCGCAGCAGCGTCAGGCGATCGCGTTCTGGATCAAGGGGCTGGACCGCCCGCAGGGCATGCTGCTCGCCCCGAAGACGATCATGCGGACCTCGCCGATCGTCACCAGTGAGGTCCGAGTCGTCCTGCCCCGTGACTTCTACCTCGTCGAGTACGACCTCAACTCCCAGTTCGGCAAGGACCGGCTGCTCCTCGCCGGTTTCGCCGACGGTGCCACCGCCCCGGCGCCGGCCGAGCTGGCGCCAGCGCTGAACCGCGTGGACGTGGGCACCATCTGCGTCTACAAGGGCAACCAGTACGCCCGCGACACCGCGCCACAGCTCGGCTACCAGGAGTTCGCCACGCGCCCGGCGCCCGGGGCGATGGTCTGCTTCCGGCGGGTCGCCTGAGCGCTCTACCCCGCCAAGCAGCCCGACGCTGCGGCGGTGCCCGGCGCACAGAGTTGCGGAACTTTGACCGAAATGATGCCGGATACCCGAGCGGCACCGAGCTGTCCCTTCGCGTTAAGGTCGCAGTCACGCGCAGTTGGCCGCGGGGGACCGCTGCGGGACGGGGAGTGACGTCGGTCCATCACGGGCGCAGCCCGCAACGAATCTCGTAGGGAGCGAACTCGTTTGTTCGGCACGTTCTCAGGTCGCATCGGAGTGGCCGCTAGCGCCGCGCTGCTGGTGCTGGCCTACCTGGTCATGCTTGTCGGTGGCGTATTCGGCTGGGTCGGCCTGTTCGCCGTCGCCGGGCTGGCCGCCATCATCGGCGAGTTCGCCGTCGCCCGCTGGTCGCAGCCGTCACACCTGCTGTTGGAGAAGGTGGGCCTGCACTGGTCGTACCGGCAGTTGACCCGCGATCTCGCGGCCGTGTTGCTGGTCGCCGCCGAGGTTCGGCTCAGCGGCGGCGAGCTGACGCTGCTGTTGGTGCTGCCGGCCGCGGTGTGGGTCGTGTCGGTTTTCGCCGGGGCGTTCTCCATCATGATCGAGCGTCGTAACCCGCTCTCCGCCATGGTGCGCAACATCGACCTGGGTCCGCTGCACGCTGTCCCCCAGCCGCCGGCCTGGGCGGCGGCGGTCGCCGGCGACCGGATGCCGCTGCTCAACCTGCTGCTGGTGCCGGCCGCCGTGGCAGCCGCGGTGCAGCACCATCCGACGCCCTTCTTCGTCGCCGCCGCGGTCGGGGTCGCGGCGACCGGTGTGGTGGGCGCCATCCTCGCGCTGACCTGGCTTCGGGGCCGGGGCGCGGGGCAGGGCCCGCTGCTGCCCGCCGTCCAGCGTTGGCTGGACACCTACCGGCCCGAGGTGGCGCTCTACTTCGCCGGCCCGGCCAAGGATGTCTACCAGGCCAACATGTGGCTCGCCCCGACCGAGGCGCTCCAGCAGCGCGCGGTGGTGCTGCTGCGTAGCCGGGATGCGTTCCTGGAGTTGGCCGACACCCGGCTGCCGGTGATCTGCGTACCGACCGGGGTCGACTTCATGAACCTCGAACTCAGCGGCATCCGTGCGGCGCTCTACGCGGCGAATGTCGGCGCGAACATCCACATGCTCCGCGAGCCGACCACCAAGCACGTCTTCGTCGGGCACGGCGACAGCGACAAGCAGGCAAGCGTCAACCCGTACAGCAAGGTGTACGACGAGGTCTGGGTCGCCGGCCTGGCCGGCCGGGAGCGCTACGCCCGGGCCGGTGTGGGGGTGCTCGACTCGGACATCGTCGAGATCGGTCGGCCGCAGCTCGCCGGGGTGCACACCTTCGGCGCCGAGTCGGTGGACCGGCCGTTCACGGTGCTCTACGCCCCCACCTGGGAGGGCTGGCTCGACGACGACCCGTACCACACCTCACTGGTGCTGATGGGTGAGCGGATCGTCAAGGGGATGCTCGCCGCGAGTCCCCGAGTGCGTCTGATCTACAAGCCGCACCCGCTCACCGGGTCACGGTCCAAGGCGGCCAGGGCAGTGCACGAACGGGTCGTCGCCGCCATCCGCGCCGCTGACGGCAACCCGAATGCGTCCTCTTTGGACGGCACCGCACACCTGGTCGTCACCGGCCGTACGCCAGCGCTGTTCGACTGCTTCAACCAGACGGACCTGCTGATCAGCGACGTGTCCAGTGTGGTCTCCGACTTCGTGCAGAGCCAACGTCCGTACGTGGTGGCCAACCCGGCCGGCCTGTCCGAGGACGACTTCCGCCGTGACTACCCGACGGCTCGGGCCGCGTACCTGCTCTCCAAGGACTGCGGCGAGCTGGAGAAGATCGTGGCGGTGACCCGGGCCGGCGACGACCCGATGACCGAGGCTCGCCGGGAGTTGAAGACCTACCTGCTCGGCCCCGCCGAGGCGAACCCGATGGACCGGTTCCAGGAGGAGATCGACCGCCTCTGCCGCTGAGCCTCGCGAACGGCATCACCAGCTCTGCCGCTGAGCATCGCGAACGGCATCGCGCCCGGCCCGACACCTCTCGGGTCGGGCGCGAACGTGTCAGCCCAGCAGGGCGGCCACCGCGTCGGCGGCCGGAGTGTCCGCCGGCAACGCCTGTGCCGCCGCCACCGCCGCGACCGGCAGCGGGCCGTACACGTGCGGGAAGAGTTGCCCGCCCCGCGACTGCTCCCAGCGCAGCGCGTCGCCCAGCCGCTCCTCCGCCACGCTGAGCAGGGTCAACCCGGTCGCCCCGGCGAAGTGCCGGCGGGCCGTCTCCACCACCTGGTCGCCGCCAGAGAGGTGGATGAACCCGGACTCGTGGTCCACCGGTGTGCCGGCGAAGGCACCGGCGGCGAGGGCGTCGTCCCATTCTGTGGTCGACAGCAGTTTGTAGATCACAGCGGCAGCCTACGGGGGTGCTGCTGGCGCGCTCGCCCGGTTTTCGTCGGTACCGCCGCGCCCGTCGCCCCCCGGCGGGCATGCTCAGGTCAAGGGCCGCGGAGGGATGGGCGATGCAGAGCTACGACGACGACTGGACCGACAGCCAGCGTGCGCTGTACGACGAGTGCTACCGGGCGGGCGGCGAGTGGGCCGAAGACCCGGACACGCCGTCCGATGACGTACAACACGTGATCAACCTGGCCGAGGCGGACGATGACGCCTTCCAGGACGCGGAGATCGACTTTCCGCCCCTGGTCGACGCGGTCACCCAGGCTGGCGGGGTCACCGTCACCAGAGTGCCGGCCAGCCACGAGGACCCGGGTTTCCGCGGCTTCACCGACGGTGTCCGGGATGCCACCGCCGACGACGTCTTCGGCCTGTAACCGGCCCAAGGCGGGTAGGGGTCTCCCGCTTCGCGCACGCTTCTGCCACCATTCGCAGAACGGCTGCGACGGACGGGGGCACGGGTGCGGATCCTGCTGGTGGAGGACGACCGCCGAGTGGCCGCTGCGCTCTGCTCCGCCCTTACCCGTCGTGGGTACGAGGTCGAGCATGCGGCCACCGTCGCCGCCGCGCTCAGCGCCGCCCCGTGCGACCTGGTGCTGCTCGACCTGACCCTGCCCGACGGGGACGGCACAGATCTGTGCCGGGAGCTGCGTCGGCGTAGCACTCAGCTCGGCATCATCGCGGTGACCGCGCGGGGCGAGGAACGTGATCGGGTGCTGGGCCTGCGCCTCGGCGCGGACGACTACGTCGTCAAGCCGTTCTCGATGGTGGAGTTGCAGGCCCGGATCGAGGCGGTGCTGCGCCGGGCCACGAACGCCGCACCCGAGCGGCACCGGATCGAGGCCGGGCCGGTGCACATCGACGTGCCCGCCCGGACGGTGACAGTGGACGGTCGTGCTGTCACGTTGACCCGCAAGGAGTTCGACGTGCTGCTTTCGCTGGCCCGCCAGCCCGGGGTGGCGGTGCCCCGCGACCGCATCCTGCTCGACGCCTGGGGCACCACCTGGGCCGACCGGCACACGGTCGAGGTGCACGTCGGTTCGCTGCGCGGCAAACTTGGCGACGCCCGCCTGGTGGAGACCGTCCGTGGCGTCGGCTACCGGCTGCGTGACGCGTGAGGGGCTGACATGCGTCGGCGACTGGTGTTCATCTACCTACTGCTGATGGTGCTCGTCCTCATCGCGTTGGAGACACCGCTGGCGGCCAGCATTGCCAGCCGCGAAACCGAACAGGTCCGTGCGGATCGGCTCGCCGACGCCACCCGGTTCGCCTCGCTGGCCGGGCCGGCGCTACGCGACGATGGGCCGGGCCCGATCGAGTCGGAGCTGGTCAGCTACGACGACCTGTATGGGCTTGGCGCCGCGGTTGTCGACCGGGATCGGGGCACCCCGGTCGCGACGCCGCGGTGGCAGCCGGGCCCGGTGACCTCGTCGGTCCTTGACATCGCGCTGTCGGGGCAGCAGACCAGCACCCCCGAGTCGATCTGGCCGTGGACGAGCGGCCCGGTGGTGGTGGCGGTGCCGATCAGCGACGGTGGTGAGGTGCTCGGCGCGGTGGTGATCGTGACCCCTGGCGGCCCGATCCGCCAGGTGGTCACCGCGTGGTGGCTGCTGCTCGCCCTCGCCGGTCTGCTCGCCGTGCTGACCTGCGTGCTCACCGCGTTCGGGTTGGCCGGTTGGGTGCTGCGGCCGGTCACCGAGCTGGACGCGGTCACCCACGAGATCGCCGAGGGCGACCGGGGCGCCCGGGTGCATTACCGCCTGGGTCCGCCGGAGCTCCGTCGCCTCGCGGCCAGCTTCAACCACATGGCGGACGTGGTGTCCGACGTGATGGACCGGCAGCGTGCCTTCGTCGCGCACGCCAGCCACCAGTTGCGTAATCCGCTCACCGCGCTACGGCTGCGGGTGGAAGAGCTGGGCCCCAGCCTCACCGACGAGGACGGTCGATCCGAGCACCGGCTGGCGTTGGAGGAGACGGACCGGCTGGCGTTGGTGCTCGACGCGCTGCTCACCCTCGCCCGTGCCGAACGGGAGGAGAACGAGCGGGTCACTGTGGACGCCACAGCGGTGGCCGCGTCCCGGGTGGCCGCGTGGGCGCCGCTGGCCCGGCACCGTTCGGTCGCGCTGCGGCTGGACACGACCGACACCCCGGCGTACGCACAGACGGTGCCGACAGCCGTCGACCAGGCGCTGGACGCGTTGATCGACAACGCGGTGAAGTTCAGTGGGGACGGTGGTGCGGTCACTGTGACAGTGGCCCGCCGGGACAACGGGGTGGCTCTGGAGGTGCGCGACTCCGGCCCGGGCATGACCGAGAGTCAGCTCGGTCAGGCGACCGAACGGTTCTGGCGGGCGCCGGACGCGCAGAACGTCGACGGCGCGGGGCTCGGCCTGACCATCGCCGCCGTGCTGGTGGACGCGTCCGACGGGCGGCTCACCATGCGCCTGGGGGAGCCGCGCGGGCTGATTGCCGCCCTGTGGTTTCCCGCGCCGGAGGTCGACCCCTCGGTGGAGCCCGTGGACGACGAGCGGCCGGCCGACCTCCTGCCCAGCTCGGCGCGGTAACGCCCAGCCGTCAGGGTTTCGCCGCGCGGTACCAGGCGGCGGCCCCGGGGTGCAGCGGCAGCGGCGCGGTCACGATCGCCGAGCGAGGGCTCATCCGCCCCGCCGCCGGATGCGCGAGGGCCAGCTCGGCTCGGCGCTCCATCAGCAGCCGGGTCACGTCCCGGACCAACTGCTCCGGCAGGTCGGCTCGGACGACCAGGTAGTTCGGATCGGCCACTGTGGTCACGGCGTCCACTCCGTACACCGAGCGCGGGATGTCCCGGGAGACGTAGACCTGGCCGTAGCGGGAGCGCAGCGGCTCGGTCCATTCGCTGAGGTCCACGATCCGGGTGGCGCTGCGCCAGGCCAACTCCGTGATGCCCCGCACGGGCAGGCCACCGGAGAAGAAGAACGCGTCGATTGCACCGGAGCGCAGCGCGGACACCGAGGCGTCCAGCCCGAGCCGTAGGCGTTGCACCCCGTCGCCGCCGAGGTTGGCGACCTCCAGCAGCCGAGTCGCGGTGACCTCGGTGCCCGATCCGGCTGCGCCGACGGAGACCCGGCGGCCCCGTAGGTCGGCGATCGTCCGGATCGGACCGCCGCCCGTCGTGACCAGGTGCAGCTGATCGTCGTACACCCGGGCGATGGCCTCGACCGACGGGTTTTCCGCCGTGGTGGTGGGCAGCACGTCGGCCTGGGTGAAGCCCAGCTCTGCTCTACCGGACTCGATCAGTCGGACGTTCTCCGCGGAGGCGGCGGTGATCACCACGCTGGCCCGGACATCGGGCAGTTCCCGGTTGAGGATGGCCGCGAGGGACTGTCCGAACGCGTAGTAGACGGCGGTGGGGCCGCCGGTGGCGATCCGGATCGTCGTCGGCTCGGTCGGGGCGTCCCGGCAGCCGGCGGTGCTCAGGGTCGCGGTCAGCAGCATCGCCAACAGGGCGGCCGTCCCCGGGCGGTGGCGGCCCGGTCGGCTGGACAAGATACGACTCACGCGGTGCACTGTGCGCTGTCGGACCGGCGGGCGCAAGCTCCTGGGCGGTGGTGTGCCGGGTGGGTGCCGGCCCGCGCATCGATCAGCAGGCTGGGCGGCGTGCCTGCGGCACGGCCTGGCCCCACGCCGGCTCCGGCGCTGCCCCGCGCGCCGGCTCCATCGCCGCGCTGCTCAGGATCCGCGCCCGGTCCGGGCCGGCGGCCACGCTGACCAGGAAGCATCCGGTGCCCGGGCGGAGCCGGGCCGGCACGTCGAGCACGGCGGCGCTGCGGATCAGCACCGCGGCCAACTCCCGGTCGGTGAACCGCACGCCGAGGATGTGCCGGCGGACGTGCCGCCCGGCGGCCAGCAGCGCCGAACGCCAGGCTGCCGCCGCGAGGCGCGACGCCGACCGTCGGCGCGCTGGCGAGGCACCGGGATGCGGCCCGCTGAGCAGCTCTCGCCGCCCCTGCCACCAGCCCGCGTGCAACATCCGGGTGTACGCGTCCTGGTGCTCCTGGGGCACCCAGAGGCGATGCAACTCGTAACGGCGGCGCAGGCCGCCGATGGCCACCTCGTGTGTGACCGGGATGTCCAGCCGGGCAAGCAACTGCTGCATCCGCTGCGCGGCGTCCTCTCGGTCGAACTCCACCGGTGCGTACGCCGCGAGTACCGCGCTCGGCCGGGCGGCAGTCGGCGGCGGTGTGCAGCGCCGCAGGCAGGCGGCCTCGAACGCGTCGCCCAGCGTCAGCCAGTCCAGCGGGGGTGGCGGCACCGTAGTGCCGGGTCTCTCGAGCAGAGCGGTTTGGCGGGTCAACGGAAACTCCCTTGTCGGGGTCTGGGTTTCCCTACCGTGGCCCCTGGGTCGCCGTTACGGAACTGGTCCGGCCCAGCCTTGAGCAAATCTTGCGGCTGCCCCGCCGCTACAGGTCGGTAACCACCAGGTCCACCTGCCGTGCCCGCCCGGGCGCGGTGGCCTGCTCCTCGACGGTGTGCTTCAGCTCCCGCAGCGTGCCGACCAACTCCGCGGCGGTGCGCGGGCGAGCACCGGCGACGAGCAGGTCACGGACCAGCCGCCCCTTGGTCGCCTTGTTGAAGTGGCTGACCACCGAGCGGACCGGGGCGCCGTCGACCTCCCGCTCGTGCAGCACCCGCACCGTGACGGTCCGCTCGGCCAGCTCCCCGCGCGGCGTCCAGGTGGCCGCGTACGCGCCGGAGCGCAGGTCCAGCACCGGGCCCCGGCCGGCAGCGGCGTCCAACGCCGGCACCAGCTCCTTGCGCCAGTACGCCGACAACGCCCCGACGCCCGGCAGGCGAGCGCCGATCGGGCAGCGGTACGGGGGGATCCGGTCGGCCAGTCGGACCGCGCCCCACAGCCCGGAGCTGATCAGGATCGACCGGCGGGCCGTCCGTTGCGCCGCAGCGGGCAACGAGGCCAACTCCAGCGCCTCGTAGAGCACCCCGGTGTAGAGCCGCTCGGCTGGCGCGGTGGCGGCCTCCCGCAGCCGGGCGTTGCGGCGCAGCTCGCCCCGCTGCCCCTCGCTGAGGCCGAGCGCCGCCCGTGCCGCCGCCTCGTCGGGCTCGGCGCTCAGCGCAATCAGGGCGTCCAACACCCGCTCGCGGGCCGGGTTCAGCTCGGGCAGCGAGAGCCGGTCCGGGGCCCAGCGTCGCCCGGTGCCGGCGTCGGCTTTTCCCTCCGAGGGGGGCAGCAGGATGAGCATCTGGTTCTCCTCGACGGGCGGAACGGCGGCCGGGCCAGCGTACGACCCGCCGTTACCGCCAGGGCCGCACCGGGGTGTCGGGGTGGTACACGCGATAGCCGCCGACCTCTCGTACCGGTGCGGAGTCGGCCCGGTCGGCGAGTAGTTTGCGCAGCCGTCGATCCATCGGGGAGTCGACCTCCACCACGTAGCCCGGCCGTTGGGCCTGCCCGACCTGCCGCCAGTACGGGCGGTAGCGGTTCTGCCCGGGGGACAGGTTGCCGTCGAGCACTCCGCAGACCACTTTCTCATCCGTATTGAAGATCAACCGATTGCAGGTCCAGTAGTCCCCGTACACCTCGTGGGGACCGTCGGCGCGCAGCGCGGTGGCCAACTCCCGGGCCTGGCGTTCCTCGATCCGCGACGCAGTGGTGCCGGTGGTCGCGAAAAGCACGGTGATCACCAGCGTGGTCGCGGTCAGCGCGGCCAGCACGACGGCGGACAGCGCGCCGGTGAGCCGGCCGAGCGCGCCGACCGTGCCCCGCCAACAGGCCATCGCTGCCACCCAGAGCGGCCAGAGCACTGCCGGTAGGGACAGTTGCAGCACCGACAGGTAGCGGGCGTTGTCCAGTGGGCTGGTCGCGGCGAGCGGGCTGCGCACGTACGACAGCAGGGTCAACGCCGCCCCGGCGACCAGCGCGAGTTGCACCACCGGCCCAGCCCGCTCCCCGCGCGGCCCCGTGGCGGCGCGACGGTACGCGAGCACCGCGAGCACTGCGCCGGCCACCAGCAGCACCGGGTACAGCACGCCGAACCACTGTTGCCAGCGTCCGCAGCCGTCCACCTGGCAGAGCCCGTGCGCCAGCGGCACCCCTTCGAGCAGGCCGCCCCGGATCCGCTCGGACCAGGGCGGGAGCGGCCCGGCCTTGGTGCTGATCTCCCGGAACACCGACAGCGAGTCCGCACCGGGCCCGGCTCGCAGGTTGTCGACGATCATCGGCGCCACCCCGACGACGGCGCCCGCCACCAGCAGCAGGCCGGACCAGCCGAGCAGTTGCCTGCGCACCGCCCACAGCAGGGCGAGCCCGGCCACCGCCAGGTACGGCAGGATCAGCCAGTCCGACCAGACGGCAAAGCCGACGAGCAGGCCGAACAGGCCGACCGCGAGCCGTCGGTGGCGGATCGTGCCGGCGGCCAGCCCCACGGTGATCAGCAGCATCAGCAGCACCGCCGGCTTCACCTCGGGCCGGCCCCCGACCACGGTGAGTTGGTCGCGCACCACTCGCTCTGCCCCGAGCGCGAGCAGGCCCACGACGAAGACGGCGAACCAGGAGGTGCAGAGCCGGCGGGTCAGCCGGTAGATGAGATAGAGGAAGACGGCGTACAACGCGAGCATCGGCAGCCGCAGCACCGGCCAGCTCGGCCCGGCCACCGCCACCAGGGGAGCGGCCAGGTACGACTCCAACATCCCCATGTAGTGCTGGCCGTACAGGAAGATCGGGCGTTCCCGGCCCTGCCCGATGTGCAGCGCGGCGAGGCCGAAGGTCGCCTCGTCGCTGTTCGACACCGGCACCGTGTACAGCGTCAGGACCAGCCGGTACCCGATGCCGGCCAGCCCGAACAGCAGCGCGACGAGCGCCGGCCGGTCGAGTCGCGGACGCCATCGCCCACGGTGCTGCTCAGGATGTGACACGACCACGCCCCCGTCGTCGTCCCGACGGAGTGTTTCACGTCTGGCGGGGCCGCCGAGGTCGATCGGCTCAGCCCGGCCCGGCCCGGCCGGCCCCGGCCGGCTCAGCCGGGGCCGGCTCGCGTGGCCGTGACTGTCGACGTGTGGCAGGGTTGGCGCGTGCCACCCAATCCCGCCGGTCAGTTGGCCGTTCCGAACCTGCACCGAGCTGCAAGGATCGAGGACGCCGTCCACCAACTCGTCCAGCGCCGGCTGCGGCGCACCGGCTGGCGGGTCAACATCGTCGCGTACACCGGCTATGGCGCGCCGGGCTGGGTGCGGGTGATGTGCCGGGTGCTGCTGGGCCGTCCGGACACCCGCCAGCGGGGTCGGCTGGACAAGGTCCGCGGCTGGCGCAGCTTCACCACGCTGCCCAACAAGCACGTCACCGTGACCATCGAGGCCGGCGGGGTGCGGCACGAGACGCAGGCCGACCGCAGCGGCTTCGTCGACACCCTGGTCGAGGCCGACCTGCCACCCGGTTGGGGCACGGTCCGGCTCAGCGTCCCGGACGCCGATCCGGTCGACGCGCCGGTGCGCATCCTCGACCCGGAGGTCAAGTTCGGCATCATCTCCGACATCGACGACACGGTCATGGTGACCGCGCTGCCCCGGCCGCTGCTCGCCGCATGGAACACGTTCGTGCTCGACGAGCACGCCCGAGCCGCCGTGCCCGGCATGGCGGTGCTCTACGAGCGGCTGGTCACCGCGCACCCCGGCGCCCCGGTCTTCTACCTCTCCACCGGCGCGTGGAACGTGGCACCCACCCTGACCCGGTTCCTGTCCCGACACCTCTACCCGGCCGGGCCGCTGCTGCTCACCGACTGGGGCCCGACCGCCGACCGTTGGTTCCGCAGCGGGATGGAGCACAAGCGGTCCACGCTGGCCCGGCTGGCCCGGGAGTTCCCCGAGGTGCGCTGGCTGCTGGTCGGCGACGACGGCCAGCACGACCAGGAGATCTACCGGGAGTTCGCCGCCGCCCACCCGGAGAACGTCGCCGGGGTGGCGATCCGCCGGCTGTCCCCGACGCAGTCGGTGCTGGCCGGCACCCTGCCCGCCCCGGCCGGTCGGCCGTCGTCGGGGCCGGTGGGGCAGAAGTGGCTCTCCGCGCCGGACGGCGCCGGCCTGTGGCAACTGCTGCGCGACGCCGGCCTGGTCTGACGCTCCCCGGCACCTAGCCCTGGCGGAGCCAGACGGCGCCGAGCGGGGGGACCTGGAGGGCGGCGGAGGCGACCATGCCGTGCCAGGGCACGTCCTCGGCGTGCACCGCGCCCATGTTGCCCACCCCGGACCCGCCGTAGTGCTGCGCGTCGGTGTTGAGCACCTCGGTCCAGGTGCCTCCGGCCGGTAGGCCGATCCGGTAGTCGTGCAGCGGCTGGGCGGAGAAGTTCGCCACGCAGACCAGCGTGGAGCCGTCCGGGGCGATCCGGACGAACGACACGGTGTTGTTGGCGACGTCGTCGCCGGCGATCCAGCGGAAGCCGGCTGGTTCGGTGTCCTGTGCCCAGAGCGCCGGAGTGTCCCGGTAGACCCGGTTGAGGTCAGCGACGAGTCGCTGCACACCGGCCCTGGCCGGGTCGTGCAGCAGGTACCAGTCGAGGCCGCGTTCCTCGCTCCACTCCCGGTCGTCGGCCATTTCGCTGCCCATGAAGAGCAACTGCTTGCCCGGGTGCGCCCACATGTACGCCAGCAGGGCCCGCACGTTCGCCAGCCGCTGCCAGGTGTCGCCGGGCATCTTGCCGGCCAGTGAGCCCTTGCCGTGCACCACCTCGTCGTGGCTGATCGGCAGCACGTAGTTCTCGCTCCAGGCGTACGCCAGGGAGAAGGTGAGCTGGTGGTGGTGGTGCTGGCGGTAGATCGGGTCCTTCGAGGTGTAGAGCAGGGTGTCGTGCATCCAGCCCATGTTCCACTTGAACCCGAAGCCCAGCCCACCGTCATCGGTCGAGCGGGTGACGCCCGGCCAGGCGGTGGACTCCTCGGCGATCATCACGACGCCGGCGTGGTGCTTGTAGACGGTCGCGTTCACCTCCTGCATGAACGCGATGGCTTCCAGGTTTTCCCGACCCCCGTACTGGTTGGGGGCCCACTGCCCGTGCTCGCGGGAGTAGTCCAGGTAGAGCATCGAGGCGACGGCGTCGACCCGCAGCCCGTCGACGTGGAACTGGTCGCACCAGTAGAGCGCGTTGGCGACCAGGAAGTTACGCACCTCGCTTCGACCGAAGTCGAACACGTAGGTGCCCCAGTCGGGGTGTTCGCCGCGGCGCGGGTCGGCGTGCTCGTAGAGCGGGGTGCCGTCGAAGCGGGCGAGAGCCCATTCGTCCTTGGGGAAGTGCGCGGGCACCCAGTCCAGGATCACGCCGACGCCGGCAGCGTGCAGCTGGTCGACGAGGTAGCGGAAGTCGTCCGGGTTGCCGAACCGGGACGTCGGCGCGAAATAGCCGGTGACCTGATAGCCCCAGGAACCGCCGAACGGGTGCTCCATCACGGGCAGGAACTCCACGTGCGTGAAGCCCAACTCGGTGACGTACGCGGTGAGCTGCTCGGCCAGCTCGCGGTAGCCCAGGCCGGGCCGCCACGAGCCGAGGTGCACCTCGTAGACGCTCATCGGCTCCTGGTGCGGCTGCCGTTCGGCCCGCCTGGTCAGCCAGTCCGCGTCGGACCACCGGTGGGTCGAGTGGTGCACCACCGACGCGGTGGCCGGCGGCACCTCGGCGTACGCGGCCAGGGGGTCGGCCTTGTCCCGCCACTGCCCGTCGGCACCGAGGACGCGGTATTTGTAGCGGGCCCCGACCCGGGCGTTGGGGACGAACAGCTCCCACACTCCGCTGGAGCCGAGCGACCGCATCGGCCAGCCGTCGTCGGGCGCCCAGCCGGTGAAGTCGCCGATCACCCGGACTCCGCGGGCGTTTGGTGCCCAGACGCTGAACGCGACGCCCTCGTCGAAGACGCGGGCCCCCAGGGCCTCCCACAGACGCTCGTGGCGGCCCTCGCGGATCAGGTGCAGGTCCAGCTCGCCCAGGGTCGGCGGGTAGCGGTACGGGTCGTCGTGGGCGGTGCCGTCGACCTCCACCCGGTAGTCGAGCACGGTGCCGTCGACCTGCGCCTCGAAGACGCCGACGTCGTGGACGCGCTTCATCGGGTGCCGCTCGTCGCCGACGAGCAGCACCACGTCACCGGCGCCCCTGCGCATCGTGCGGATCGTCGTCGAGGAGCCGGTGGGGTGCGCGCCGAGCAGGGCGTGCGGGTCGTGCGTCGCGCCGGAGATCAGCTGGTCCATCGGGCGTCCTTCGGGGCGGGAGCGGTCGGCGCGGAGCGGGACGAGCGGGCAGCGGCCAGGCGGGACGCCACCGTGGCCGGGGTCGTCGGCGCGGTGCCGCCGGAGAGGTCGTCCGGCACCTCGGCGACGGTGAGGTCGGCCGGCTCGGAGCCCGCCGGCTGCGGCTCGGCGGGCGGGGTCGGGCGGCGCACCGTCAGCACGTGCGCCGGTTGCAGGTACGGGTCGAGCCGGACCGCGTTGCGTTGACCCCAGTCGTAGCTGGTGCCGGTCAGCTCGTCGTGGACGGTGAACCGCTCGTGCCAGTCGAAGCCGAGCGCCGGCATGTCGAGGGTGGTGTTGCCCCACTGCACCACGCCCGGGTCGAACGAGCAGATCACGATGACGGTGTTGCCGGTCTCCGCGTCGTGCTTCGACCAGCAGAGCAGTGCCGGGTTGTCGATCTCGTGGAAGCGCAGGTTGCGGAGCTGGTGCAGGGCCGGGTTGTCGCGGCGTACCCGGTTGAGGGTGGCCAGGAACGGTGCCAGCGAGCGGCCCTGCGCCTCGGCGCCGGCCCAGTCGCGCGGGCGCAGCTCGTACTTCTCGTTGTCCAGGTATTCCTCGGCGCCCGGGCGGGCCACGTGCTCAAACAGCTCGAAACCGGCGTACAGGCCCCAGGACGGGGAGAGCAGCGCGGCCAGCACCGCCCGGATCTTGAACATTGGCGGGCCGCCGTGCTGCAACGACTCGTGCAGGATGTCCGGGGTGTTCGGCCAGAAGT
This sequence comes from Micromonospora sp. DT201, assembly GCF_049841575.1. NCBI lineage: Bacteria > Bacillati > Actinomycetota > Actinomycetes > Micromonosporales > Micromonosporaceae > Micromonospora > Micromonospora sp. DT201. The sequence goes on from NZ_JBNCKP010000024.1 coordinate 43,080, forward strand.
TCGGCCGCATGTAGTCGGCCGCCTCGATCAACTCCTCGCAGTACGCCCGCATCTCGGCCGCCGTCGTGCGCCAGGTGAAATAGGTGTACGACTGCGTGAAGCCGATCTTGCCGAGCCCGTGCATGATGGCCGGCCGGGTGAACGCCTCGGCCAGGAACAACACGTCCGGATCGACACTCTTCACCTCGGCGATCAGCCAGTGCCAGAAGTCGAACGGCTTGGTGTGTGGGTTGTCCACCCGGAAGATCCGGATGCCCTCGCCGATCCAGTGCAGCACCACCCGCAGCACCTCGGCCCGGATGCCCTCCGGGTCGTTGTCGAAGTTGACCGGGTAGATGTCCTGGTATTTCTTCGGCGGGTTCTCCGCGTACGCGATGCTGCCGTCGGCCCGGGTGGTGAACCACTCCGGGTGCTCGGTCACCCAGGGGTGGTCCGGCGCGCACTGCAACGCCAGGTCCATCGCCACCTCCAGGCCCTGGGCCGCCGCCGCGCCGATGAAGGCCCTGAAGTCTGCCGGCGTACCCAGATCGGGGTGGATGGCGTCGTGGCCGCCCTCGGCGGCGCCGATCGCCCACGGCGAGCCCACGTCGTCCGGCCCGGCGGTGAGCGCGTTGTTGCGGCCCTTGCGGTTGACCCGGCCGATCGGGTGGATCGGCGGCAGGTAGAGCACGTCGAAGCCCATCGCGGCCACGCCGGGCAGCCGCTCGGTGGCGGTGGCGAAGGTGCCGGAGACGTCCCCCACCGCTCCTTCGGAGCGGGGGAAGAACTCGTACCAGGCCGAGTAGAGCGCCCGCTTGCGGTCAACCCAGAGGGAGTACGTGTCAGCCGCGGTGATCATCTCCCGCACCGGGTGCTCCCAGAGCAGGTCGGCCAGGGCCAGCGCCTCCTCGACCCGCTGCGGCAGCGGCAGGTCGGTGTCGAGCAGCGCGGTGAGCGCCGCGGCGACCCGGGGCCGGTCGGCGGTCGGGACGAGGTCCCGGGCGGCGGAGAGCACCCGAGCGCCCTCGGCGATGTCGTTGGCCAGGTCGGCCGGCCCCTGCCCGGCGGCGATCTTCTTGGTCACCGCGTTCTGCCAGGTCAAGTATGGATCTTGGAACGCCTCGACGGAGAAGGTCCAGGGGCCGACGGCGTCCGGCCGGATGGTGGCGTGCCAACGGTCCTGGCCGGGTTCGCCGGGGCGCATCCGGGTGAAGGGGCGTTTCGCTCCATCCGGGCCGGCCCACACCACGTTGCAGCCCAGTGCGTCGTGCCCCTCCCGGTAGGCGCGCGCCGACACCGGAATCGGCTCGTCGACCACCGCCTTTGCCGGGTATCGCCCGCACGAGACGACGGGGGAGACGTCTTCGATCGGGAACCGTCCAGTCACCCCGCCAACCTACTGCGCGAGATCCGTTCGCGCGCGGTCAAGCACCCTGGTCCGTCCCTCGCCCCCGGCGCCGCGAGCCAAGACCGGGGCAGTGAGTCAAGATCCGCGCACTTTCGGTGAAATTGCTGCTTCAAGACGTCGTCGACGCAGCAACTTCCCCGAAGTTGTGCGGAGCCAGGCTCTCCATGTGTGCTGCGCCGGGATCAGTGTCGCGTATCATATGTGACACGTGACAGGGGGGTGGGTATGCGGTTGAATAGCAAGGGCCAGGTCACCATTCCGGCGGCGTTGCGGGCCCAATACAACCTGCATGAGGGCGACGAGGTTGATGTGGTTGAGGAGGGCGGCGCCCTCCGCATCGTTCGAGTCCACGGTGCCGAAACCCGGGGCCAGCGTCTCGTCGGCCACATGCGGGGCCGGGGCGGTGCCAAGGAGACCGAGCACATGTCCACCGAGGAGTTGATGGAGATGCTGCGTGGCGAGTGACCGGCTCCGCGCCCTGCCTCCCCGCCCACCGGACGCGACGACGACCCTGGTCGACACCAACGTCCTGCTGGACATCCTGACCGATGACCCCAAGTGGGCGGACTGGTCCGGGACCGCACTGGCCGAGGCCCGCGACGCGGGCAACCTGGTGATCAACCCCATCGTGTACGCCGAGGTGTCGGTCCGTTTCGACCGCATCGAAGAGCTGGACGAGGCGTTGCCGGCGGGGGACTTCCTGCGCGAGGAGCTTCCGTACCAGGCGGGATTCCTCGCGGGTAAGGCCTATGCGCGGTATCGGAAACTGGGTGGCGCGAAGCGGTCGCCGCTGGCCGACTTCTACATCGGCGCGCATGCGGCCGTTTGTCGATACCACCTGCTGACCCGTGATGGGTCGCGATACCGCACGTACTTCCCGACCCTGAAGCTGAACACACCAGACAACTGACCGCCGCCGGTCCGTCGTCGGCCGGTCTGCTGCCAGGCCAGTCCCGCCGCGCGAGAAGGCACAGTTGGACGAGCGTCTGCCGGATGGGCCGCTGCCGCCCGCGTGCTCCATTGCTGGCACGCGCGGCCTCCGCAACCGGACGGAGATCGGGTGCCCGGTCCGCCGCAGCCGACGCGGGCACCGCTCACCCGGCGGCAGTACGCCTACGGCATCGCGATCGCGGTGGTCGTACTCGTGCTGTTTGTGGTGGGGATCCTGCGATGAGCGCGACGGGCCGGCGGTGAACGAACTGCCGGTGGGTCGCCGGGTCGCCCAGTCACCGCGTTGTAATGCGATTCATCGATAAGCGACCTGATGCGTCCGCCTTGGGTAGCGAGATGAGACGGGCGATGGAGCAGGTCAGGGGTGTGCCGGGGGAAGGACGCCGAGGGCCATTGCGGTGGTGACCGCGGCGGTGCGGTCGCTGACGTCGAGTTTGTTGAAGGCGCGGAGCAGGTGGGTCTTCACGGTCGCCTCGGTGATGTGCAGGATGCGGCCGATGTCGGCGTTGGTGCGGCCGGTGGCGACCAGAGACAGGACCTGCACTTCGCGGGCCGAGAGGATCGGGGTGGTGGCGGGGCGGGCCGGGTTGCGGACCTGCTCGACGAGGCGGCCGGCGACGGACGGGGTGAGGACGGTTTCGCCGCGAGCGGCGGCGCGGATGGCGGCAGTCAGCTCGGTGCGAGTGGCGTCCTTGAGCAGGTACCCGCAGGCACCCGCCTCGACGGCGCGAAGGATGTCGGCGTCGGTGTCGTAGGTGGTGAGGACGACGACCCGGGTCTGTGGCAGCGCGGCAAGGATGCGGTCGGTGGCGCCGGGGCCATCGAGGCCGGGCATCCGCAGGTCCATGAGGATGACGTCGGGGTGGTGTGTGTGGGCGGCGGTGACGGCCTCGTCGCCGGAGCCGGCCTCGCCGACGACGGTCAGGTCGGGTTCGGCGACGAGCATGCCGCGCAGGCCGTCGCGGACGACGGGGTGATCGTCGACCAGCAGAATGCGGATCATGGCAGCTCCGGTGCGGGTCGCGTGGGTCATGAGAGCTCGACCTTGATGGTGGTGCCGGTGCCGGGGCGGCTGTCGACGCTACAGACGCCGCCGGCTTGTTCGACCCGTTGGCGCATGCCGGCGAGCCCAAATCCGGAGACGGCGTCCGGCGCAGGAGCGGTGAAACCGACGCCGTCGTCGACGACCTTCAGCATGACGCCGGTGCCGGTCGTCGTGAGCTGAACGTCGACGGTGGTGGCGTTCGCGTGTTTGCGGATGTTGGTGAGTGCCTCCTGCAGACAGCGCAGCAGCACGACCTGCGACGCGGTCGGCAGGTCGGCAAGACGCTGGTCGAGGTGACAGGCGGTGCGGATCCCGGTCTGCGACGCGAGCCGGGAGAGCTGCCGACGCACGGCGTCGCCGAGGCCGGACGTGTGCAGGTCGGCGGGGCTGAGGGCGGCGACGAGAGCACGGGCCTCGGCGAGGTTCTCGCGAGCGGTGTCGGCGACCTGCGTGAGGCGGTGGTGGACGGCAGCCGGGTCAGTTGTGGTTTCGGCGGCTTGGGCGAGAGTGATGATGCTGGTGAAGCCCTGGGCAAGGGTGTCGTGGATTTCAGCGGCGAGGCGGGCCCGTTCGGTGGCGACGCCAGCCTCGTGGGAGAGACGGGCGACCTCGGCGCGGCTGGCGGACAACTCGGCGATCATCACTGCGCGTTCGTCGTTCTGGGCGGTGATGCGGCTGATGGTGGTGCCGGCTACGACGGCGAACACGAGGCCGAGCACGGTGAGGGGCACCAAGCCGTGGACCTTGGCCAGACTGCCGTCGCGGAGCAGGGCGATCGGTATCGGCAGCAGATCGAGTGCCGCGACGGCGGCGATCGCGGACCGCAACGGCAGCGCCGCGAACAACATCGCCCCCCAGGCGAACAGGGCGAACGATGCGGTGTGGTCGAGCCAGACGGCGGTGAGGTGCAGCAAGCCAAGGACGGTGGCGAAAAGCCATGCGGCGAGCAGCAACCGGCGATGCGCCGCATACCAGGCGAGGCAGAGCACGAGCAGGATCGAGGCGGCCGGAGCGCTCAGGACGCCGGGGGCCCGGTCGACGAGCATGAAGCCGACGACCGCGCCCACCACGACGACGTAGAGCAGATCCCAGAGGGAGAGCTTCACCGGCGCGACCATCGGAACGTCAGCAGGCTCAGTGCCAGGCCGATCGCGCACCACGCGAGCAGCACCAGGGCGGTCCTGCCGGGCTCCCATGAGCCTGCCACCTCCTCCGAAGCGAGGGCGTCGGGCAGGAACACCGAGCGGAACCCCTGCCCCATCCACTTGACGGGGAACAGCGCCGAGACGTTGACCATCGCCGAGGGCAGCGCGGCGATGTGCACGAAGATGCCGGACGTGAACTGCAGGACGAGGACGGGGAGGTTGAGCACCGCCGGTGCGCTGCGGGCCGAACTGGCCAGGGAACTCGCGGCGATGCCCAGCAGGGTACAGGCAATCACCGACAACATCATCAGCCAGGCGAACGTGACCCAATGGGAGACGTCGACGGGCAGTGGCAGGTCGAACATCAGCACGCCGACGAGCAGCAGCAGCGCAACTTCGAAGATGGCGGCGAAGAAGACCAGGACGATCTTGCCGAGGAAGTAGGCGCCGGCGGTGACCGGCGTACCCCGCAGGCGTTTGAGGGTGCCGTCCCCGCGGTCGACGGCGATGCCGATGCCCATGCTGATGAAAGCGGTGGACAGGATGCCGTAGGCGATCATGCCGGCGGCGAAGACCTGGCTGTGGGTGGTCTGCGAGCCGGGCATGACGGGCGTGTCGAAGATCAGGCCGAGCAGGATCGTGAGTAGCGCCGGGAACGCGAACGTGAAAATGACCGCGTCCTTCTGTCGGATCAGCTGGAGGACCTCGATGTAGCCCCGGGAGCGGCCGTTCGAAAGTACGGAAGGCATGGTCATGACCGAGCTCCGATCAGGTCGAGGTAGACGTCTTCCAGGTTGGGGCGGCGAACTTGCAGGTCGGTCATATCCGGGCCGAGCTGCGCAATGACGGTGTTGGGGGAGTCGGTGCGAACCTCGTGCAGGCCGGCGCCGTCGCGCCAGGTGACGGTCGCCTGTGCATGGGCGAGGCCGCCGACGGTGGACGGTGTACCCGCGGCGACGATCCGCCCGCCGACCATGATGGCCAGCCGTCCGGCCAGGGCGGCGGCTTCGTCGAGATAGTGGGTGGTGAGCAGGATCGTGGTTCCATCGGCGGCGAGGGAACGGATCAGAGCCCAGAACTGCCGGCGGGCCTCCGGGTCGAACCCAGTGGTCGGCTCGTCGAGGAACACCAGTTCCGGGCGGCCGACGATGCCCAGCGCCACGTCGACGCGGCGCCGCTGCCCGCCGGACAACGACCTGATCCGTGCGTCAGCCTTAGCCGTCAGCCCTACGGCGGAGATGACCTCATCCGGGTCGCGGGGCGAGGGGTAGTAGCCGGCGAAATGCCGGACGGTCTCGGCGACCGTGAGGTCGGCGGCATCGGTAGCCGTCTGCAGCACGATGCCGATCCGGGACCGCCACCGTCGTCCGGCCGTGCCGGGATCCTCCCCCAGGACCCGCACGTCGCCCCCATCGCGGCGGCGGTGCCCTTCGAGGATTTCGATGGCGGTGCTCTTACCGGCGCCGTTGGGGCCCAGTAGCGCAAATACCTCGCCACTGTCGACGGACATGTCGATTCCGTCGATTGCGGCCGCACCCCCGTACGTCTTACGGAGGCGGTGAACTTCAATCGGTGTCATGGGAATCATCAAAGCCCGCACCCAACCCACCACGGGACGACCGGAGGACTGACCCCGGCTGTCAACCGGACGACGGACACCAGCCGACGGCAGCCCAATCGCGAGTGACCGGAGCCGTCGAGGCTGACACGTTCGCTGTTGTGGACAATGGGGCCTGGTTCGCCAGGCCCCATTGGTGAGGAGCACTTGTGGCGAAGGACAAGCCGCCGTTTGCGATGAAGGCGATGCTCAGGCTGGAACGCGGCACCGCGAACGCCACCGACACTCTGCGTCGATACGCTCCGCTCGCCGACGAGATCCACGCCGACGGCATGGACGTCGACGTTGAACGCGCGGACCTGCTGCTGTCGGGCGCACTCGTCGCCGTGAACGAGGAACGCGCCATGCACGCCATGGCGCACCGGCTGCTGCACCGTTTCGGCTGGCGCGAGCAGGACTTCGGCTACTCGCCGAACGTCCGCTACGCCGAAACCGATGTACCCCCGTCCGGCCCGCCAGCCACCCGCCTGGTGATCGACCGGGCCGACCAGGAGTTGGGCTGGGAGGGCGCGACCCACGGCACCGGCCTCACCCCCGACCGGACGATGGAGATCGAGCCGGCCGACGGGGACGTCGTCGCCCGGCTGTTCGTCACCGTTCCGGCGACCACGATCGCCGAGACCGTGGAGTCGCTGGAGCCGTGGCTGGCTCGCGTCGAGCCCGCTGCGGTCGGCGTGGACCCGGGTCGCGCGGCCCTGTTGTTCCTCGCCCGCGCCGACCTGCGGACCGAGGCGGAGAGGCTCGGCCTGGGCCCGGTCGAGACCGGCCGCATCGAGGCGGACGCCGACCATGTCATCGAGACCGCGACGGCCGCCGACGGCACGACTCTCTGGCTGCGCCGCGGCACCGACCCGGTCTCCCGGCGCTGGCCCGGCATCATCGAGATCCGGGAAATGGTGATCGACGACTCCTACCCGGACTAGCCAGGCAGGTACGAGTCGGTGGCAGTGTCACGGCCAGTCGGGTGAGCAGGAAAGACAACCCGGCGAACGTTGGTGGTCACGGCACTGGGCCGTGCTTCAGAAGTGCTCGTGTTGGGCCCATTCGGCGGAAGGATGGATAGCCTGCCGGGATGGCAAAGGTTGTCACCTACCTGGAGATGAATAACGCCCGCAACTATCAGCGACGACCTGGCTGACGGTCCAGAGCAAACCGGCCGTGATCCGGAGTGGTCATGGTGGTGGTGTCCGAGGCGGAGCCACGTGGTGCATTGACGCGCTGGACCTGAAGGCGGATTCCCCGGCCACGTTGTGGGAATTCACGATTGGCCTGAACAGGCGCCGGTCTACCGTGCCTCGGTGACCAGCCCTCCGGACGCGGCGCGCATGCGCCTCCGCTTACGCGTTCACCACGTGTCCCGTAGCGCCCAGCTACGGCGGGTGATCACGATGGCGGCTCCACTTCGCAACACCCACATCACCAATGTGCTGTGGCAGCACACCGGCGCTCTTATCAGCTCCCGCGCGGATCTACTTCGCCTCGGGGCGCTGTTCCGGCTGGCGGCGGTCAGCCCACACAGCGCGGTGTTTCTGCCGTTGCGGATGAACGAACCCAGCGATACCGCCGCGTCCTGGCGTGACAGCCAGGGATTGGCCGACCTCCTCATCGTGCGCCGCGATGTGCCGCTACGACCGTCGGCCTGGCCGACGATCCGTGCGACGCTACGCCGTGGCCCCGGAGCCCCCGCGACAATGTCGGCACCGGCTCCGCGCGCGCCGGCCGGCCGGACATACAACCCGGCGCTGCAGGCATTGTTCGTCGCCGAACATGCCCACACGCTGGTGATGTCAGGCACCTCCACCGCCCTGCACGAGGCCGGTGACGAGCTGACGTGGTGCGGCAACGAGGTCGCCACCAACGAGGACATTCACCGATATGGGGGGCCCACCGGGCTCAGCCAGTTCAACGGACCGGACCGCCGCTCCGGACGACGCGACGGTAGCTGGGAATGTATGGTCCTCGCCGAGGACCCAATCTTCCACCGGTCTCGCTGGCTGCGAATCATGTCCGAACCAGCTGCCGCCTAATACTGCAACTAAGGCGTTTTTCATAAGCCCGGTCAGAGCCATTCGCAGATGATGGTGATGGTCAGGATGGCTTGGAACCGGACGGCCAACTTGTCGTAGCGGGTGGCTACGCCGCGGTGGCGCTTGAGCCTGTTGATGCCGTTGTCGACGGCATGTCGCATCCGGTAGAGGTCTCGCTCGAACGTGGGCGGGCGGGCGTCCGCCGCGGCTGCCCTTGGCCTGCGGTGGGCGTCCTGATCCTTCTTGCGCGGGATGCACGCCTTGATGCCACGCTTACGCAGGTAGGCGCGGTTGCCGCGGCTGGCGTAGGCCTTGTCCGCCAGAACGAGGTCGGGCAGGTGCGGGGCCGGCCTACTCCGAGACGGGTCACCCTGATACGGCGCAGGACCGGGATGAACTGCGGGCTGTCACCACGGTGTCCGGCGGTCACGATTATTGATAGGACCTTCTGCCCCTGCTCGCAGGCCAGATGCGTCTTCGTGGTCAGACCGCCGCGAGATCGTCCGAGGGCGTGATCGGCGGGTTCTTCGTGCACGCCGCCGGGTGGCTCTTTCTGCAGGTGGCCGTCTCTGCGGGCGCCGGCGGCGTGTTGGTGGGCGCGGCTGGTCATCGAGTCCACGCTGACTGTCCAGATGATCCGGCCCTCCGCATCGCCGGCAGCCTGCGACGCAGACAAGATCTTCTCCCAGGTTCCATCGCGCTGCCAGCGACGGAACAGTCCGTAGAGCGTCTGCCAGGGTCCGTACTCGGCCGGGACGTCACGCCAGGGCGACCCGATCCGGATCCGCCACCTGATCCCGTCGATGAGCTGCCGTTTCTCCCACTTCGGCGGACGCCCCTTCACCGACGCGGCAGGCAGCAGTGCGGCGAGCCGCTGCCACTGAGCGTCGGTCAGGTCGTGCCGCCTCGTCACCGCTAAGGTGGCCACGAGGTCTCCGGTATGAAGTTCTTGCTTGGTCGCAGAACCAGATGCCGGAGACCTCTTCAGTTGTCGATCACCGCCACGCCGGGACCTTCACCGGCCACCACGACTTCTAAAACACGCTTTAGCTTGATCTTTAACCTGTGCGGCGTGGTCGGGGATTCGTCATCTTCTTGTTGTTGGGCTTCTGGTTCGTGGTGTCGCTGCTGGTGACGGTGTGGACGTCGTGGCGGCGGGTGGGTTGGCGGTTGGGTCGTCCGGGTGGCCGTCCAGGGCCTGGCCGGGTGGGTTTCGGTGCACCGGCGGGACAGGTAGTCGTCGGGCGGAGGTGACGAAATCCGCGGCGGATGCGGGCCGGGGTGAGTCGTTCGGGTTGGGCTGGTCGTTCCCAGGGGTGGCGTAGGTCGGCGGCAAGGGGCCGGGCCAGCCGGAGTTGGGTGTGGGCGGCGATGATCAGCCAGGTCCATCTGTCGGCGGCGTGCGGGTCGCGCAGTTTCGGCACGGTCCAGCCGAGGGTCTGCTTGAACAGCCGGAACGTGTGCTCGATGTCGAAGCGACGCAGGAACGCCTGCCACAACAGGTTCACCATTGCGGTGTCCGGGTCGGCGGCTGGGTCGGCACCGGTGGACCACCACAGCCACACAGGTTTCGCGGTTGCGCCGGAGGGGAGCCGTTGCACGTCGAGACGCACGACGGTGCCTTCCAGGATGGGCAGTTCGGGGCAGTCGGCCCAGGCAGCGCGGCGGGTGAGGCGTGGGTGCAACCGGTACCAGGCGCGCGCGGTCGCCGTGCCGTAGAGCCGGGTCTCGGTCACGGTGGTGACGTCCGGGGTGTCCCAGCTGGCCGGGTCACCGAAGATGAACTCGGTGCCGTGTCGTGGTGGCCGGCCGCACCTGGGCCCGGGCACCCACGGTCGCGGGGCGCGACGCAGGACCCGGTCCGAGCGCATCCGGGCCAGAATCCGCACCGGTAGGTCTCGCAGCAGCCAGGCGAGACGGGCCGCGTCGTAGCCGGCGTCCATGACCACCCAGATCGCCAGGTCACCGGGCCGCCAGTGTCCGGCGGCGATGAGGCGACCCACGACGTCACGCACCTGCCCGGCGGTGACCGCGGCCAGGTCCGCACCCGGGACGAGGCGGATGGCATCCAGCGGGGCGGTCCACGAACTACGCCCGGTTTCCAGCGCGACCAGGAACGAGTACGGCCATCCCGGCACTCCGATGTGCTGGTCTTTGCCACGACCGTAGGTATGGCACAGGATCCGTTCCGGCACGGTGTGCGCCTCCGGCCGCAGCCAGCAGGTGACATCTACGGCCAGGACGATCCGCCCATCGGCGGCCCGTGGGATCGGCGTCGAGGCCACCACCGTCCGCAACCGTTGCACATCGATGCGACCGGCGCCAAGAGCGTCGTACAACGCGCCGTGACCTCGGCGATGCTCCGCCACCAGAGACAACGCCGGCAGCGACCGCACCGGTCCGTCCGCGCACAACACCGCGTCAGCCAACTCGAACAACGCATCCGCTCGGGCGCTCAGACAACGATGCAGTTCCGTACGGAACGTCGCGAGGTCCCCAACCGCGCTCTCACGCGTGGCGTCATGCACACTGATCATCCCGCAGCCCTTGATCCCGATCTTCTTCCCTCGACAAGAAGAATGATCAATCAAGGGCTGCGGCCATGATCAGCCGGGGTCGATGCGAACCAACCCCAGGTTAAAGATAAAGTTAGATGCGTCGGTGGTAGTGGTTGCGGCGGGGGACCTGGTCGGGGTCGAGCCAGGCGGGTGGGATGAATTCGGGGTGGCCGTCGGAGTCGAGCTGCACGACCCAGTCGCCGTGGTGGATGTGTCGGTGGTGGTGGCCGCAGAGCAGCACCGCGTTGGCCAGGCTGGTGTCACCGCCGTCGGCCCAGTGGCGAATGTGGTGGGCGTCGCACCAGCGGGGTGGGCGGTCGCAGCCGGGGAAGGCACAGCCGTGGTCGCGCAGCACCAGGGCGCGTCGGAGCGGGCCGGTGATGAGCCGGCGTTGCCGGCCGATGTCGAGTGGTTGGCCGGAACTGCCGAGAACGGCGGGCAGGACGGCGGCGTCGCAGGCGAGCCGACGCACGGCTTCGGGGGTGAGCTGCAGACCGATGTCGAGAGCGCCGGTGCCCAACTGCCGCGTCAACCCGTCGTAGGTGGTGGTGACGACGAGTTGAGGGCGGTCACCACCGTTGTCTGGCAGGTCGCCGCGGCGCAGGGCGAGTCGGCAGACATCGGCGACGGCATCGTGGCGGCGTTGGCCCGCTGTGCGGGTGTCGTCGGGGCCGGTGGGCGTGGTCAGCGGGTCGATGGCGGCGCGCAGCAGGCAGGCGGCCTCGACGTCGAGGATGCCGGTGAGGCGCAGCCGACCGTCGGGCTGCTCGCTCACGGTGACGTGCCGGTCTCGGGCAGCCCGCGACTCCTGCGCCCGCAGCGCCGCCTCGGCGGCGGCATCGGCGATCTCCGGTGCGACGTGGTCGAGGACGCGGGTGCCGAGCTTGCGCAACCCGGTGGCGTCAAACTGCGCTGCCCAGTTGACGAGGACGCTGACGGCCTTGTCGGCGGCCTCCGACCCGGCGGTGGTGTGGACGGTCTGGACCGTCTCGGCGATGACCCGGACCTGCTCCACGTCGACCGACCCGCTGGTCAGGGCGTCGCGCACCTCGGGTGGGGCGGTGTCGAGTGTCGCGGCGAGCTCGACGAGTCGGCGGGCCGCGCCGACGCCGAGACGCAACCGGTCGCGCAGCCAGACCGCGGTGCAGGACGCGCCCTGTGCGGTGGCGGTGCCTCGACCGTCCAACTCCCGCACGAGGGTCAGCTTGACCGCTGCCAGGCGTTGCTCAAGGCGGTGCGTGGCATCCAACGCCGCGACGAGATCAGGCTCGGACGCGGCCCAGGCGGCCGTGTCGAAGCAGCCCGCCACCGCGGCTTCGGCCTGCTCCAACGCATCGATCATCACCAGAGACTAGAACAGATGTACGACACCTTCGTTCCCGGAGCAATGATCTTGCCCTCGTGGATCATTCACCCTCAGGTGGGTAGCCTCTCGTTCATGATCGAACGGGTGAGAGTTGCGGTTGTCGGTGTCGGTAACAACACCTCAGCACTGGTGCAGGGAATTGCTCTCCACCGCGAAACCGGAAGCCTGGTGGGCATCCGCCGGCCGGTGATCGACGGGCTCGCAGTGGATGACATCGACTTCGTTGCGGCTTTCGCCAGGTCCGACGAAAAGATCGGCAGGGACCTCACCGAGGCGATCTTCATGGCGCCCAACAATTTCCCCAAGCTCAACTGCGAACTCCCCGAGGCAGGTGTCCCCGTCATCAAGGGGCTTGTCGACGCGACTGAAATCGACCGGGTGGCAGCGGCGCTGGCCGGGGCGGAGGTGCTCCTCTACTCGGCGCCGAGCGGCCGGCCGGAGACCGCCAAGGCGTACGCCGTGGCCGCCCATCGAGCAGGTATCGCCTTCATCAACACCACCTCCGACCCGGTAGCCCGCGATCCAGAGCTGATGGCAAATTTCGAAGCGGCCGGGCTGCCGTTGCTCGGCGATGACCTGGCGAGCCAGTTTGGCACCTCGGTGCTGCACGACGCGCTGCTGCGGTTGCTCGCGGATCGGGGCCTCACCCTGGTCAGTTCCTATCAGGTCAATCTCGGGGGCACCGAAGACTTCCGTAACCTGGTCGAGAACCCGAATTCCAAGCATCAGTCGAAGCTCAACGCTCTGTCGGCGGCTGACAAGGTGCAGGTGGCCCCGCTCGGTTACCTGTCGCAGCTCAAATCGCAGAAGGTGGCGCACCTCAATCTTGAGGCGCAGGGTTGGGGCGAGACAGCCGTGAGTCTTGACGTAAAACTGAAGGTGCATGACCCGAGTGGTGCCGCGGGGGTCAACATCGACCTGATTCGCATGGCGGCCAGCGCGCTACGAAAAGGGCAGGGCGGAAGTCTTGCCGAGGCGACGCCGATGCTCAAATCCCCACCCGGAACTGCGATCTGAGATCGCCGTCAACCGGGACAGGGCCTAAGCGCGTACCGGCAAGGTCAGGTCCGGGGTGGCGTAGAGCCAGCCGGTCGCCTTCTCGAAGACCCGGTCGAACACGATCGGCATCACGATCTCGCGCACGCGCGCGGTGAGCGCGCCGGACGTCTTCGCGTCGCGGTTGCGCGCCTCCATCTTGGCAAGCTTGCCGGCGCGGGGGAGCCGGAGCCGGTCGAACTCGCCCAGCGCGGCGTCGACCCGCTCGTGCGCGGCCACCGAGCGCGCCAGGATCACCGCGTCCTCCAGCGCCATCGACGCGCCCTGGCCGGCACCGGCCGGATGGGCGGCGTCGCCGACCAGGACTGTGCGGCCGTCGTGTCGGCGCCGCACCGGCCTGAGCGTGCGGGTGACCGTGGTGGACCGGATAGCGGTCCGGGCGTCGAGGATCGCGGCCGGCACCGGCTCGGTGCGGAAGTGCCCATCGACGGTCGGCTTCTCCGGCTCGTGCCGGCTCGCAATCTGCGCCGACCACCACACCTGGCCGTCCGGCGTCGGCAGGTAGATGAACACGCCGTCGCGGCCGAACACCCAGTTGAAGCCGTCCCGGGCGGCGACGTCCGGTCGCGGGGAGACGCCGGAGATCGTGACGATTCCGGCGTATCGCGGCGCCGGCGCGTCCGGGTCGAGCGCGCTCCGGGTCGCCGACCAGATGCCGTCGGCCGCGACGACCAGGTCGGGGCGTTCGTCGGCCAGCACGTCGGCGAGTGTCACGCGGGTGCCGATGTCGAGTCGCGCCCCGGCGTCGGCCGCGGCGTCACGGAGGGCCCCGACCAGGTCCGCGCGCAGCAGCGTGACACTGCGCCACGGGTCCTCGGGTCGGCGGCCGCGCGCCACGTCCCCGAGGAGCTTGCCCCGACCGGACCACATCCGCTGCCGCTCGACCGGGAAGCCTGCCGCCCGCACCGCCGGCAGGCAGCCCAGCGATTCGAGGGCGCGCAGCCCGTTGACCGCGAGGCTGACGAACGACCCGACCGGGCCGGCCGGGTCCGGGTACGCCTCGTGGACCGTGACGTCGGCACCGATGCGCCGCAACGCGATAGCGCTCGCACTGCCGGCCACGCCCGCCCCGATGATCGACACCCGCATGATCTGTCTCCTTGGTCGCCGTACCGATTGAACTGATGTTGAATCTCAGTTCACTGAATTCTAATTCATGGAATGCAGGTTCAGTATGATGTCGCCTATGGGAGTACGCAAGACACGAGCGGCCGAGACGCGAGCCGCCCTGAAGGACGCGGCCCGGGAGCAGTTCGCGGCGCGCGGTTACCTGAACACGAAGATCACCGACATCACCGCAGCGGCCGGCCGCGCGACCGGCTCGTTCTACGAGCACTTCGAGTCGAAGGAGCAGTTGCTCGACGCGCTGGCCGCAGACATGCACGACGCCGCGCACGAGGCGATGGCAACCGACGAGCCGCACCCGCCGCACGACCTGACCGACCGTGACCAGCTGCACCAGCACCTCGCCCTGGCCTGGCGGCTGATCCGGGGCAACCGGGAGGTCACGGCGGCGTTGTTCGAAGCGTCGGTGGCCGGCGGCAACGGAGACGGCCAGCGGTGGCGACGGCTCGCCGAGGACACCCGCATGCTGCGCGAGCACCTCGAACACTCACGCGAGACGGGCCGCCCGTTGCCCGGCCCGCCGGAGGTGGTAGCGGCGGTGATGGGCGCGACACTGGCGATGATGGGGTATGCGCTGCCCGAGTCGGGCCGGGCCGGGTACACCGACGACGAGGTGCTGGACACGATCGTCGCGCTGTTCGCCGGCGGGCTGGGCGGGTCGGCCTGAGCGCGCGGTTGGGCCGATTGCGGGCTACGCGGTGAGCAGGCGCCTGATTCGCTCGTACTCGGCGGCCATCTCCGGGGTGCCGAGGACGTCGTCGAGATCGGCCGAAACCTGGAAGTCGACCTCCTCGACCGAGCGGATGGCGAGCTCGTACAGCTCCCCGCGCGCGTTCTCCTCCAGGTAGGTGGTCCAGTGCTCAAGCGCGGTGATGACGATCAGGAGCCCCTGATCCAGGTCGCCGTCGGCGAGGATGCCCGCCTCGATCCGCTCCAGCTCTGCGCGTAGCTGGGTCGCGTCGGCCGTCGGGACGTTCTCGCGGGCGCTGGCCAGCGCCGCCCACCCGTCCTCGTTCAGTTCGTCGTCCGCGACGGTCTCGAGCAGCTCCGCCCGGACCAGCCGGGTGACTGTTTCGAGGCCGAAGACGCGCAGTTGGTCCTCGCCAGCCGCGACGACCAACTGGAGGATCGCCGCTTCGAGTTCGTCGTACCGCATATCCCCCGTCTCCCTCAGCCGCCGAGGCCCGCGCCGGAGCCCGCGCCGACCGAGCGGTACACGTCGAGCGTCTGCCGGGCGATGGCGTCCCAGGAGAAGTGCTCCACGGCGCGCCTCCGACCGGCCTGGCCGAACCGCGCGGTGCGCGCCGGGTCGGCCAGCAGCGTGTTCACCGCCGCCGCCAGGTCGGCGACGAACTTCTCCGGGGCCAGCGGTCGGCCGGACCCGTCGGTGGCCTGCTCGATGGGCACCAGCAGACCCGTCTCGCCGTCGGCCACCACCTCGGGGATGCCGCCGGTCGCGGTCGCCACCACCGCGGTCTCGCAGGCCATCGCCTCCAGGTTGACGATGCCCATCGGCTCGTACACGGACGGGCAGACGAAGACGGTGGCGTGGGTGAGCACCTGGATCACCTCGGGCTTGGGCAGCATCTCGGCCACCCACACCACGCCGGACCGGTTGGCCCTCAGCTCGGCAACCAACTCCTCGACCTCGGCGGCGATCTCCGCGGTGTCGGGGGCGCCGGCGAGCAGCACGAGCTGGGTGTCCGCCGGCAGCTCCCGGGCGGCCCGCAGCAGGTAGGGCAGGCCCTTCTGTCGAGTGATCCTTCCCACGTACACGACGCTGGGCCGGGTCGGGTCGATGCCGAGCCGGTCCAGCACGTCGGTGCCGCCGTCCGGGGCGTACTGAATGGTGTCGATGCCGTTGTAGACCACCCGGACCCGGGACGGGTCGATCTGCGGGTAGGCGGTGAGCACGTCGTTGCGCATCCCCCCGCTGACCGCGATCACCGCGTCGGCGGCCTCCATCGCGGTGCGCTCGATCCAGGAGGAGAGCGCGTAACCGCCGCCGAGCTGCTCGGCCTTCCACGGCCGCAGCGGCTCCAGGCTGTGCGCGGTCACCACGTGCGGCACCCCGTGCAGCAGCTTCGCGGTGTGGCCGGCGAGGTTCGCGTACCAGGTGTGGCTGTGCACCACGTCGGTGCCGGCCGCGCCGGCGGCCATCTCCAGATCCACGCCCATCGTGCGCAGCGCGGCGTTCGCGCCGGTCAGGCCGGGTGGCTCGGTGTACGCGGTGACGCCCGGCTCGCTGCGCGGCAGACCGAAGCAGTGCACCCTCACGTCGGTGTGGCGGCGCAACTCCCGGGCCAGGTACTCGACGTGCACCCCGGCGCCGCCGTAGACCTCCGGCGGGTACTCACGAGTGAGAAGGTCGACGCGCAGAGGGGTGGGTTCCGTCATGACCTCGCACCCTAGTGCAGAAGAGTCCCCGTACGAGTGGTGAAGTCGGACGCGGGTGGATAGCGTCGGGGCATGGCTGCCAAGGTGCTCGCGATCGTCCTGGCGGGTGGTGAGGGCAAGCGCCTGATGCCACTCACCACAGATCGGGCCAAGCCGGCCGTCCCGTTCGGCGGGATGTACCGCATGGTCGATTTCGTCCTCTCCAACCTGGCCAACGCGGGCTTTCTCAAGATCGTCGTGTTGACCCAGTACAAGTCCCACTCGCTCGACCGGCACATCACCAAGACCTGGCGGATGTCCACGCTGCTCGGCAACTACGTCACCCCGGTCCCCGCCCAGCAGCGTCGCGGCCCCTGGTGGTTCGCTGGCTCCGCCGACGCCATCTACCAGAGCTTCAACCTGATCAACGACGAGCAGCCTGACTACGTGATCGTCTTCGGTGCCGACCACATCTACCGGATGGACCCGCGGCAGATGGTGGACGACCACATCGCCTCCGGCGCTGGGGTCACCGTTGCCGGCATCCGCCAGCCGCTGTCCATGGCCGACCAGTTCGGCGTCATCGAGGTCGGCGAGGACGGCAAGCGCATCCGCGCGTTCCGCGAGAAGCCCACCGACGCCGTCGGCCTTCCGGACGCGCCGAACGAGATCTACGCCTCGATGGGTAACTACGTCTTCACCACCCGGGCGCTCTGCGAGGCCGTCGAACGCGACGCCGAAGACAAGACCAGCAAGCACGACATGGGCGGCAGCATCATCCCGATGTTCGTCGAGCGGGGCGAGGCCAACGTCTACGACTTCCGCGACAACGAGGTGCCGGGCAGCGACGACCGTGACCGCGGCTACTGGCGCGACGTGGGGACGCTCGACTCGTTCTACGACGCGCACATGGATCTGATCAACGTGCACCCCGTGTTCAACCTCTACAACTTCGACTGGCCGATCTACACCGAACAGCCTCCGTGGCCGCCGGCGAAGTTCGTACACCAGTGGGGCGAGCGGGTCGGCCGGGCGGTCGGCTCGATGGTCTCCCCGGGATCGGTGATCTCCGGGTCGCTGGTGGAAAACTCGATCATCTCGCCGAAGGTCCGAGTGCACTCCTGGGCGCACGTCGACGGTTCGGTGCTGATGGAGGGTGTGGAGATCGGCCGGCACGCGGTCATCCGGCGGGCCATCCTGGACAAGAACGTGTTCGTCCCGGAGGGCACCGAAATCGGCGTCGACCTGGAGAAGGACCGGCAGCGTTACACCGTCTCCGACAATGGCATCGTGGTGATCGGTAAGGGCCAGAAGGTCGAGCCGTGACCGATCCGCACTCCCCGAGGAGGATCCCGCAGTGACCCACCCCCGTGCCGGCCAGCCTGCCGAGCCCGCCGACCTGGTCGACGTGCCGCGCCTGGTGACCGCCTACTACGCCGAGCATCCGGACCCAGCGGACCCGGCGCAGCAGGTTTCCTTCGGCACCTCCGGCCACCGTGGCTCCAGCCTGCGCAACGCGTTCAACTCCGACCACATCCTGGCGGTCACCCAGGCGCTCTGCGACTACCGGCGGGAGCAGGGGCTGGACGGGCCCCTCTTCCTCGCCCGGGACACCCACGCGCTGTCCGCGCCGGCCGCGGTGGACGCCCTGGAGGTGCTCGCCGCCAACGGCGTCACCGTGCTGGTGGACAGCCGCGACGGCTACACCCCGACTCCGGCGCTGTCGCACGCGATCCTCACCCACAACCGGGGGCGCACCAGCGGGCTCGCCGACGGCATCGTCATCACCCCGTCGCACAACCCACCCGACGACGGCGGTTTCAAGTACAACCCCACAAACGGCGGGCCCGCCGACACCGACGTGACCCGGTGGATCCAGGACCGGGCCAACGCCATCCTCGCCGCCGGGCTCAAGGAGGTCCGCCGGATCACCTACGCGCGGGCTCGGGCCGCCGACACCACCGGGGAGTACGACTTCCTCGCCCACTACGTCGACGACCTGCCGGCCGCGATCGACATCGACGCGATCCGCGCTGCCGGGATTCGGATCGGCGCGGACCCGCTGGGCGGGGCGAGCGTGGCGTACTGGGGTGAGATCGCCGAGCGGCACCGACTGGACCTGACGGTGGTCAACCCGACGGTCGACCCGACCTGGCGGTTCATGACGCTGGACGGCGACGGCAAGATCCGGATGGACTGCTCCTCGCCCAACGCGATGGCGTCGCTGATCGCCGCCCGCGCCGATTTCCAGATCTCCACCGGCAACGACGCGGACGCCGACCGCCACGGCATCGTCACCCCGGATGCCGGCCTGATGAACCCCAACCACTACCTGGCGGTGGCGATCGGTCACCTGTTCCGCACCCGTACCGAATGGGGTCCGTCCGCTGCGGTGGGCAAGACCCTGGTCTCCTCGTCGATGATCGACCGGGTCGCCGCCGACCTGGGCCGGCCACTGTTGGAGGTGCCGGTCGGCTTCAAGTGGTTCGTGCCCGGCCTGCTGGACGGGGCCGTCGGCTTCGGTGGCGAGGAGAGCGCGGGAGCGTCATTCCTCCGCCGCGACGGTTCCACCTGGACCACCGACAAGGACGGCCTGCTGCTTTGCCTGCTCGCCGCCGAGATTCTGGCCACCACCGGTCGCACCCCGAGCGAACACTGGGCGGAGCTGGCCGAGAAGTTCGGCGCACCCGCGTACGCCCGGATCGACGCCCCGGCCAGCCGGGAGCAGAAGGCCGTGCTCGCCAAACTCTCCCCGGAGCAGGTCACCGCCACCGAGCTTGCTGGTGAGCCGATCACCGCGACGCTGACCACCGCGCCCGGCAACAACGCCCCGATCGGCGGCCTCAAGGTCAGCACGAAGTCCGGCTGGTTCGCCGCGAGACCCTCCGGCACCGAGGACGTCTACAAGATCTACGCCGAGTCCTTCCAAGGCCCCGACCACTTAAAACAGATCCAAGAAGAAGCCAAAAACCTGGTAGACCAAGCCCTAACCCCCTAACCCCACCCCACCCACCCCCACCCCACCCCAACCCCCCAGGCCAAGTTGATCAAGAGGTTTGCGTCACGAACGTCGCGCAGGATGACGCAAACCTCTTGATCAACCGGGGAAGGGGGTGGGGTGGGGTGGGGGGGTTAGCAGGGTGGGGGTAGTTCTTGTTGGGTTCGGCGTATTAGTTCTTTGGGGAGTAGTTCGCGGAGCTGTTCGGGTAGGAACGGCAGGTCGAGCAGGCTCATCTTCAACTGGTTGCGCTCCTGGTAACGCAGCGGGTCGAAGCGGACCACCAGGCCCGCATTGCGGCGGTAGCTGATGTCCACGGCACCCTCGGTCGCCGCGTCGCGAAACACCAACCCGTCCATCTCCACCACGACCGCTGATGAATCGGGCTCCAACTCCAGCCGGATCTTCTCGTCCGGCGAGAGCACCACCGACCGGGAGATGCCGGCCATCGGCGCCGACGGAGTGATCACCACCGAGTCCGCAGCGGGGGAGACCAGCGGGCCTCCGGCGGCGTAGCTGTAGGCCGTCGAGCCGATCGGGGTGCTCACCACCACGGCGTCGCAGCGGTAGTAGCCGTACTGCTGGCCGTCGACCGCGAGGGTGGCGTTGACGAAACCGGACCCGGGCTGGCGGACCAGCGCAATGTCGTTGAACGCCACGATGTCGTCTCCGCAGACGTCACAGGCGAGGCAGGCGTGCGACTCGACGGTGAACTCCTTCGACAACAACCGGCTCAGTGCCTCGGGCAGCTCCGGTGGCTCAATTTCGACGAGAAAACCCAGACGACCCAGGTGTACGCCGAGCACCGGCTTCGGGTCCAGGACGGCGGAGCGCAGCGCACCCAGCATGGTGCCGTCGCCGCCAATGCTGATCAACGCGTTGGAGCGGGTGGCTACCTCGTGCTCCGGCACCGGTTCCACGCAGGACGGCACGCGGTGCTGGTCCTCCGCACGCACCATCAGCGTCTTGTGGTGGCGCGTCGCCCACCGTTCGATGATCCCGACCACCTCGGTGACATCCCGGGTGGGGTGCAGCACAAGACCCAGCCCCGACACCCGTACAGCTCACCACATCGGCGTCGGATGCGTCTGGCGTACGGGGCAGGCCGCCGGCCGAGGCGGCCCGACCGGCCGGGTTCGGAGGGTGTTGCCGCCCTGTCCACCGGACTGCTAGCTTGCCTTCGCCGACCGTTAATGTGCACGGCACATCGGGGGCCGGCGCGGGGCCGGGGCCCCCTTTCGCCGAGGAGTCCTGTGAAAACGCCGCCCGGGGTCGCGCCCTCACGCCTGTACGTGCTCGATGGCTTGCGACTGGTCGCGGCCCTGCTCGTCGTGGGCTTCCATCTCACGGTCTTCGGTGATGCCTGGGGAGGGCCGGACGGCGCGGCCTTGCCGACGCTCAGCATCTACACCCAGTTCGGGTGGCTCGGGGTCTACCTGTTCTTCCTGATCAGCGGTTTCGTGATCTGCATGAGCGCGGAGGGGCGCGGCCTGGGTCAGTTCGCGGCCGCCCGGATCATCCGGCTCTATCCCGCGTACTGGTTCGGGGTGCTCGCCACCTCCGCGGTGCTCGCCCTGTGGCCGGTGGTCCGTGAGCCGAAGCGCCCGGGCGACGTGCTGACCAACCTCACCATGTTCAACGACCTCATGGGTGTGGACGCGGTCGACTCCGTCTACTGGACTCTCGCCCACGAGCTGCGCTTCTACCTCCTCTTCGGTCTCTTCGTGCTGGTTCGCGGGTACACCCCGCGGCGGGTGCTGCTCTTCGCCGCGGGGTGGCTGATCGCCAGCCTGTTCGCGTACCACTCCATCCCGATGCTCACCGACCTCCTGGTGCCCCGCAGCGCGGCCTGTTTCGTCGGCGGCATGGCTCTGTTCCTGATCTACCGCCACGGCTCTGACATCTACCTCTGGGGACTGGTGGGCGCGTCCTGGCTCGTCGCGCTCCAGATGATCGGCACCGTCAGCCCCTACGCCCCGTCCCGGACCGTGCTGTCGCCGACGCAGATCAGCATGGTCGAGGCGGCGATTGTCACGTTCTTCTATCTGGTCATGGCCGTGGTGGCGACCCGTCGTTTCACGGTCAGCTGGCGCTGGCTGACCACCGCCGGCGCCCTGACCTACCCGCTCTACCTGCTGCACGAGTACATCGGCTGGGTGATGATCCACTACCTGCACCCGGCGCTCCCGGCCTGGCTGACCGGGCTCACCGTGGTGGTGATCCTCCTGGTCGCCTCGTGGCTCGTGAACCGGTTCGTCGAGAAGCCGGTCTCCGGCTGGTTGAAGCGCCGCTTCGTCGCGGCCCGGAACTCGGCGTACCTGCGTAAGTCGCCGAGTGACACGCCGTCCAGCCCGCATCCGACCCCGTCCGCCACGGCAGAGGCACCGGCACCGGCACCGGCAGCTCCGGCGATGGCGGCCGCCGGCCCGGTGCCCGCGATGCGGACGCCGCCGTCGATCGATGGCCCGACCCTGATCCTGCCCCAGGTCACCGCCAACTCCACCGACTGATCCGGGTAGGTACCCCGGACCGCGGTCCGGGGTACCTACCGTGCGGGACGCTAGGGCCGGACCCGGCCACCCACCCCGAGGTGGGTCAGCGAGCGTGCTACCAGGTCATTGCGGGCCGCCGGGGGCAGACCCTCCAGCCCGAAGCCCAGGTAGACCGTGTCCCCGGTTACCACCACCGAGCCTTCCTCGAACGCCTGCTGGCTACGCGACCAGTCGTTGGCGTTGCCACCGGACCCGGCCGGTGGCCCGGCCACTGTCCAACCGCCCAGGTCGTCCGACTCGAACGAGGTCTCCGCCACGGTCGAACCGTCGACCAGCACGCGGGCGTCGTCCACGAAGACGCCGAGGCCCTGCGTGGACCAGTCCGAGGCGTACGTGATGGACACCTCGACCTGCTTGCCGGCGTAGCCGGACAGGTCGACCGCGAACTCCTTCCAGCCGTTCGAAGTCCCGGTCGCCGCGTTCCAGCTGCCGGTGCTCCCGATGGGGGAGCAGTCCGCACCCTGGTAGTGCGTGAGGAACGGGTGCAGCTCGTCCCAGCTGCTGGCGCAGCTCTCCCCGGTGACCGTGCTGGTCTTGCCGTTGGTGTCCGGCAGGGTCGTCCAGTTGTCGCCGCCCACCTCGTGCGCCTCGACGAAGAGGAAGTCCCAGTCCTGCTCGATCTCGTACGAGGTGAAGAAGCGCAACTCACCACTGCTCGCCCCGGTGAGGTCCACCGTGCGGGAGAGCCGCTTGTACGACTCGTCGGCCTGTCCGCTGTGCAGATACCACTCACCCGTACGCGGGTCGAACGGCGCACCGCCCGGCCGGGTCCAGCCCGCTGGCGCGGAACTGGCGAACTGCGGGAACTCGTCCGGCGGGAGGAAGCCCGACGTGGTCAGGAACGACGCGGTGTGCGCCTGATTCTCCGCCGACCCTGGTGCGTTGAGTTGCCCGGTGAAGCCGGCGAACGGGGCGTCGGTCCCGGCGACCGGGTACGGCTCCCCGTCCGGGCTGGTTCCGCCGTCGCTGACGTAGCTGTACGCGCCCAGCCAGTACTGCTGGAAGTCGTTCAACAACGGCAGGCAAGTGAGGGCCTCCGCGTCGGTGCACTCCGGTGGCGCGTCCGGGTGATAGACGTACGACCCGTTGGCGCCCTGGGCGAACAGCGCGTACTGGCCGCTGACCAGGAGCTTGCCGCCCTCGTTGAGGTAGTCCCGGACGGCCAGCTCGGTGTCCAGCGCCGCCTTGGCCGTGGTGCCGGCCACCTGGCCGGGGGACCGCAGGATCACGTCGTCGCCGGTTTCCCAGACCACCGCCTTGTAGTGCGACAGCACGCCGAGCGGATGTGGCGCCTTGCGGCCCATCGTGTCGAAGTCGTACACGTCGCTGCTGCGCCCGGCGGCGCTCAGCGACGCGGCGACCTCGTCGGCGTACTTCGCGGTGGTGCCGGTCTGCGCCGGGCTGAGGCCGGTGACGTCCTCCATGGCGAGGACCAGCACGTCACCGCCGATGTCGCTGTGCACCCGGTAGGTGAAGTGAACGCTAGCCACCACCCCGGCACGCGGTTTGTTCCCGGTGAACCAGACCTCGACTCGGTCACCCGGCTTCGCGCCGGTGACCGTGCCGCGCAGTTCGGCGTAGTAATCGTCGTGGGTGTCGCCGTACCGCTCGCCGCCGCGCCACTCGCGGACCGCGACAGTCTTCGGCCGCCCGCCGTTGACCGTGTAGTGCATCCGGACGTTCTTCAGCGAACGACGGGTGATCGAGGCGACCTGCTGGGTGCGCCCGTACGAGGTGTCGAACGTATCCACCTCGAAGTCCGGGGTGCTCCGGCCGACCACCGACACCGGTTCGTCCGGGTGCGCCGCCGACTTCGCCACGGCCAGCGCGAACGGCAGGTTCTTGCTCACCTCGCCGGCGATGAGGGCCTCGTCGTCGGGGAAGATGAAGCCACTGACGCAGTCCTCCGGGCGCCACTCGTCGTCCGGGTCGACCGCCGAGGCCGCCTCGCAGGTGGACATCTCCGGGGTGAAGCCCAACGTGCCGTACTTGACGGTGGCGTGGCTGTCGGTGTCACCGTTTGTGGTGTACAGCTCGGCGGAGATGTCCGGGTCGTAGCCCGGGACCGCGGAGTGCGCGTCGTCACCGGCCATCGCCTTGTAGATCATGTCGTCCGGGGTGGGGGTGCTCACCTGCCAGCCGACGCCGTAGAGCAGCAGCTCGGCCGCCGAGTGGTAGTTGACGAAGAACTCGAACCCGACCCGCTTGAAGAGCCGGTCCAGGGCTACGGTCTCCGGCTCCGAGTTGGGGCCGGGGCCACGGTAGGTCTCGCTGTTCGGTTCGGGTGACGAGCCCTCGTTGTCGTACCCCCACTTGTAGCTGAAGTTGCGGTTGAGGTCGACGCCGTCGCCCGAGCTGATCTGCCCGTCGCCGTTGTTGTCGCGCAGGTTCTTGCGCCACAGCCGGTTGCCGGGGGTGAACGTGTGGTCGTAGCCGTCCGGGTTGGCGACCGGCAGGAACCACAGCTCGGTCGTGTCCAGAAGACGGGTGATCTCCCGGTCGGTGCCGTAGTTGTTCAGCACGTGATGCATCAGCCGGCGGGTCATCTCCGGCGTGATCCACTCGCGGGCGTGCTGCGCACCGGCGTAGAGCACCGCCGGTCGCTTACCGTCCGCGACGGTACGCGCGTTCTTGGTGACCTTCAGGGCGAGAATCGGCTGGCCCTGTTGGCTGCGGCCGACAGTCTCCACCTTGGTCAGCTTGGGAAAACGGGCCGCGGTGGCGTTCAGCTCGTCCCGGAGGCCGCCCGGCTCACCGTAGGGGCGGAACGAGGTCCAGCCGGCTGCGGCCTGCTCCCGCAGCGCCTGCGACGCGTCTTTGCCGTGCACCTTCTTGACCGACAGAGGGACGCCCTTGTCGGTCAACCGCTTGGCCTGCCGGCGGCTGAGCACCGTCTCGACCGTGGTGCGGCCGGCCGAGTCCGTCTTCGCGTCGTGGCCGAGGTCGACCCCCGCCGCGCGCAGTTGATCCCGCTGTTTCGCATCGACCGTGCCGACGTACACCTCCAGGCCGTCGCGCGTGCCAGGGTCGGACGGTGGCTTCGCGCTGGCCGGCGGGGTCAACGCCAGTGCGCCGAGCAGGGTGACCACGCTGGCGATCGCCAGTCGTCTCGGTCTCATCGCGCCTCCTTGGGTGAAGGACCTGTAGGCGCGAGCCTTCGGCGTGGGGTGATCGAAGTCAATAGTTCGACGGGCGCAAGGTTGCTGCCCGTGTCGGCGTCGCTGCCTGGTGTGATGGTCGGGGCAGTGCTGGCCCGGTACGCCGCAGGTGTCCGACGATCGACTCGCAGAACACCGCCTCGATGTCGCACTCCTCCTCGACGTATCGCCACTGGCCGTTCTCTCGGATGTGGTAGCCGGTCGAATTTTCTGCGGTCACCGTGCCGAAATGCAGGCACTGGAACTCGAGCAGGTGGAAGCGGTCACCGTCGTAGCCGATGTCCAGCGAGGTGAGCGGCGTGCCGAGGACGTCCGAGACCTGCTCCGCGTAGTCGAGCAACGCGTCGCGGTCGACGCCCGCCATGTCCGAGAAGTCGAAGTCGCCGCTGCCGCTGGCCCGGAAGTCACCGGGACGGTTACGGCGGTAGAGGGTGTAGTAGCGCTCGCCCATCCGGAGCACCTTGAAGTCACCGCTCAACCCAGGGATCAACGCCTGCACCAGGAACTTCTGTCGGTGCAGCGAGTGGGCATGGTGGTCGCGGCGCAGCAGTCGTCGGCCGCGCTCGCGGACGGCCTCGGTGCGGTCCTGGGTCTGGCTGAGGGCGCGGGCGGTGCGTAGCAGTTCCTGTCGGTCGGCGGCGCGGGCCACGAACTGGGAGCCGGCGCCGTACGCCGATTTGACCACTTTCGGCCAGGGGCCGTCCAGCTCCGTCGTGGCGAGTTCCTCGTAGGTGCCGAAGGTGCGGGTGCCGAGGCGGCGGGCGTCTTGCGGGAAGAGTTGGGCGCGCAGCGCCTCCATCATCACCTTGTTGTGGTGCGCGCGCAGGTATCGGTAGCCCGGGATGATTCGCACGCCAGCGGTTTCCAGCGCGAGCACCAGATCCTCGATCCAGCTCTTGTAGTGCAGCCCGCGATCCTCGGACGAGGTGTAGAGCACCGGCACCCCGTGCAGGCCGTCGCTCAGGTCCAGGTCGGCGAACCGGACGACCTCCGGTTCGAGGCCGGCGTCGGTGAAGTACGCGGTGATCTTGTCGAGGTCCATCGTGCACAGGCCGAGCTTGGTGCGGGCCGTGGAGTAGAACGTGCCGCGGTAGTCGGTCAGGATCAGAATTCTGGTCATGTCGGTCTCTCTGCTGGCAGAGGCTCTTGGCCGGCGGTGCGGTGCGGGCGGTCCGATGAACTGGACGCCGGCCAGTAAAACATGCGCTAATCAGACTACAGCCGCACAAATGCAAACGTATGCAGCGTTCGTGTCGTGTCGGTTGCCATCTTCTGTCCTGCATTTCGGCGATTGCGGCAATGCTGGCGAGTAGGCCGAATTACACTTCGGACCGCGCGTTCAGTCCCACCCACAGCGAGAACCGGGGGTCAGCGTTGCTCAGCATGGTGCGCGGTGTGGCAAAAGCCCTGCGGGACCGGCGGGCAGCCGCTCGGGACCCGGAGGGATTCGCCCGGTCCCTCGGCGTCGATCTGCGGGGTCGAGTCCGGTTCTACGGCATCGACCGGGCGATGTTCGGCTCCGAGCCGTGGCTCGTCTCCCTCGGCGACAACGTCTACATCACCGCCGGGGTCCAGTTCATCACCCACGACGGCGGCACGCTGATCCTCCGCAAGGAGGTGCCCGATCTGGAGTGGACCGCGCCGATCCACATCGGGGACGACGTCTACCTCGGCGTACGGACGACCATTCTGCCCGGAGTGACGATCGGCAACCGCTGCATCATCGGCGCTGGCTCGGTGGTGACCCGGGACATCCCGGACAACAGCGTCGCGGCCGGCGTTCCGGCCCGGGTGATCCGCAGCGTCGACGAATATCTCGACCGGATGCGCGCCCGGTCGCTGGGGTGCGGGCACCTGCCGGCGGCCGAGAAGGCCGCGGTGATCCGCCAGATCTACGGGGTGCCCGAGCAGGCCGGTGCCGGTAGGGCCGGCTTCTGATGCGCGTGGCTGCCGGGCGGCCCGGTGCTCTCCTCGGCCCGGTGGTCGTGGCGTTGGACCGTCTCCTGTGCACCGGCGCCCGAGCCCGTCGGGCCGTCCGGGGCCTCGCCCTGGCCGGCCGGTTCGCCGCGCGGGGGGACAACTTCACCTTCGACCCGGACGGTGTCTACACCTACGAGACGATCGAGGTCGGGCACAACGTGGACCTCGGCTATCGACCGGTCCTGATGGCGGCTCGGGCGCGGATCCGGATCGGCGACAACGTCATGTTCGGTCCCGAGGTGACCGTCCGGGGGGGTAACCACCGCATCGACCAGGTCGGCGTTCCGATGATCGCGGTCGGCAAGGATCCCGACGACGAGACCCACGACCGAGGAGTGATCATCGGTGACGACGTCTGGGTGGGCACCCGGGCGGTGATCCTGCACGGCGTGACCATTGGCCGAGGTGCGGTGATCGGCGCGGGCGCGGTCGTCACCCGGTCGGTGCCCCCGTACGCGGTGGCAGCCGGCAACCCGGCCCGGGTGATCCGACTGCGGTGGCCGCTGGAGACCATCGGGGACCATGAGCGGCAGCTCTACCCGCCGGAGCGCCGACTGACCCCCGCCGAACTGGCCGGCCTGGCTGAGCTGCCGGTGCCCGAGCCACGGCCGGCGCCGGTGACGAAGTCGCTGACCACCGGCCTCCAGGCCCGGTAGTCGAAGCAGTGCGCCCGCTCGCGGGCCGCCCGGCTCATCGCCCACCAGCCCGGGTCATCGAGCAGTAGCGCCCGTTCCAGCCCCCGCCGGACGTCGTCCGCACCGGAACCGTCGAGCACGATGCCCTCGCGGCCATCCACGATGTACCGGTGGAGATCACTCGTGTGGTTGAGCAGCACGGGGCAGCCGGCGGCCAGACTCTCCGGCACCTTGGACGGGAAGCCCGCCTGGGCGTACCCGACCGGCGGGCGGACCAGCACCGAGAAGTGCGCCCGGCCCAGCTCGGCGAGCACCCGCTCGCGCGGCACCCAGCCGAGGAAGGACACCTGGTCGTCGAGGTCGGCGGAGCGGGCCTCGACCAGGTCGGAGAGGCTGCCGGCCTGTTCTCGGCTGATCCCGGCGATCACCAGGCGCACCCGGGCCCGGTCGGCGGGCGCGAGGCTGCGGATGGCCTCCAGCACCACGGCCAGCTGGTCCTTGGCGCCGGCCGAGCCCGCGTAGAGCAGCCGGAGCCCGTCGTCGAGCGAGGGCGGGGCGGGATCGTCGTAGCCGGCGCAATCCACCTGTGGCGGCACCACAAGCGTCGGTCGACCCTTGCCGACGAAGTGCCGCTCCAACACCTCGGAGATGGCGATGACCCGGTCGGCGAGCCGGCCGACCAGCGAGAACGCCCACCGGTGCCGGACGAAGTACGGCGTGCGCCAGCCCCGGGGGAACTGCGCCCGGTCGTGCCGTTCGAGCACGTCCACGGTCACCGGGCAGCGCACCGCCGCGCGCAGCACCGCCCAGGTGAGCAGGTCCCACAGTCCCAGCGGCAGGTACACGCCAGCCAACCCACTCGGGCGGATGCCCGCGCGGCGCAGCGCGGCGAGCACCCGCAGCGGCCGGATGCGTCGGTGCAGCCAGCGGCCGAGGAGCCCACCGCCGATGCGGCGGCGGGGCAGGGTTATCAGTCGTACGTCCGCTGGCAGATCCGGAGCGACGGAGGGGCGCGACCCGTCGTCGGGCCAGTCGTTGACCACCAGGGTCACCCCGCCCGGGGGAGTGGCGGACCGGGCCAGTTGCAGCAGGCGGTTGGAGAGTGCGTCACCGTGCGGAAACCGGTACGCGGCCAGCGCCAGCACCTGCGGCGTCGCGGTGGGCTGGAGGGCCGGGATGAGGTGCGCGATGGTGGTGGGCTGACCCACGAGCTGCTCCCTGGGAATGGGTTCCTGACGGTTTGAGCGTTTAGTCTAGGTTGTCCTTTGTAGTCACGCGCTGTCCATGCGTCGTGTCGCGGTGCATCGAGTGACGAATCAGCCACTTTTCGTCACTGCCGCAGGTGACCGTCGTTGTAGGAATGACCTGTCGACGGGGCATGGAGGCGGCACCGGCATGCGACCACCGATTACTGGGCAGGTGTGTGCCGCCGTTTGCCGACCGCGCCGAGCGATCGACGGGCCGGCAAGGCTCTTCCGGCCAGCGCCCCGGCGGGTCTGATGCCCGCCCGTCACGGGGCTGTCGAAGAGGCCAAGTCGACATCGGCCGCTGGGCGGCACCGGGAGGCCGCCGGTGCGCGGCGGTCCAACCGTGTCGATCCGGCCCGGCGACGATCATCCTCGGCCGTTGGGCACCGGGCGGAGAAATCCCGGAGCCGGGTGCTGGCCGGCGGGATCGTGTCCTCGCTGGCCGGCAAGATGGTCGGGTTGGCCGCCCCACTGCTGATCACGCCGCTGGCGTTCCACAGCCTGGGAGCCGAGCGGTTCGGCCTCTGGATGGCGGTCACCTCCCTCACCGGCATGGCGCTCTTCGCGGACTTCGGGCTCGGCAACGGGCTGCTGACCCGACTGGCCAGGCTGCGGGGCACCGGCGAACGGGAGGCGGCTGCCCGGGAGGTTTCCAGCGCTTACGCACTGCTCGGCGCGGTGTCCGTACTGTTGCTCGGCCTCCTGGCGATGACCCTGCGGCTGGTGCCCTGGCCGGCGCTGCTGAACGCGACGGATCCGGCGGTCGCCCGCGACGCCCGCCCGGTGGTGCTGCTCTGCTTCGGCGCGTTTCTGATCAACATCCCCCTCGCTCTGATCCAGCGCGTTCAGTACGCCCAGCAGCAGGTGGCCCAGAGCAACCTCTGGCAGGCCGGCGGCAGTCTGGTCTCGGTTGCCCTGGTCTACGCGGTGGTCACCGGTGGGGCCGACCCGTTGCTGGTCATCGCCGGGGCGGTGCTCGCGGTGCCGGCGGTCAACCTCGCCAACGCCCTGTGCTACTTCACTTGGCAGGACCGGCAGTTGCGGCCCCGCCTCCGGTGCGTGCGGGCGGTGGTGGCCCGAGGGCTGCTCCGGCTGGGCGCCCGGTTCTTCCTGCTCTCGGTGCTCTCCTCGGTGGTGCTCAACCTCGACGGCTTCCTGATCAGCCGGGTTCTCGGGCTTCCGGCCGCGGCGACGTACGCGGTGGTCCTGCGAATGTTCGCCCTGCTGACGCTCTTCATCACGTTGGTGAACCTGCCGTTGTGGCCGGCCAACGGCGAGGCGTTGGCGCGCGGTGACCTGGCCTGGGTGCAGCGCACGACACCCCGGATGGTCTACCTGTCCGCCGCCGTGGTCGCCCTGCCGGGGGCGGCGCTCGTGCTCTTCGGTGACGACGTGCTGCGACTCTGGGTGCGCTCGACCGACCTTGTGCCGGTGCCACGTACCCTGCTCGCCGCGCTCGCCGTCTGGTCGGTGCTGCTGGCCGTCGCGGCCCCGTTGTTCATGGTGCAGAACAGCATCGGTCTGCTCCGGCCCCAGTTCGTCGGTTGGGCGGCCTGCCTGCTGCTGGCCGTACCCCTGAAGATCGTGCTGGCCGCGCGGGTGGGTCTGCCCGGCGTGGCGATGGCATCGGCCGGGACATACGCGTTGACGGTGCTGCCGGCCGCCGTCTTCGGCTACCGCCGTGCGTTGGCCGCGGCAGCGCCGGGGTCCGGCCGGCACGCCCAGGTCGCGCCCGTCGTGGGCACGTGATCGGGCCACCCAGCGACGTCGCGTCACTTCGTCGCTGGGACCGCAGTTACCAACCGTGGTGCGGTCAGTGCAGCCGGATCGGGGCGTCGCTGAGCCGCCGTTGGAATGAGGGTTGATGCAGCGTTTGACCGTGGGCGACAGCCCTCGCCGCCCGACGTCGGTCGGAGTCGCGCCGTGACTCGGCCGGTGGTGGTGCAGCACTCGGCCGGCACTCCCGGGGCCAATGGCCCGTTGACCGCCGTGCAGCGGGTGCTCGCCTCGCCCCTCGCCGACCGGTACGAATTCGTCCGGATGCACCAGAGCGCGGGTAACGGCAGCCTGAACGTGCCGCTGCTGCGGGAGTGGGTGCGTCTGCTTCGGCGGGTCCGACCCGCCCTGGTGCACGTCCGGGGGTTGCAGAACGAAGGCCTGCACGGGGTGCTCGCCGCCCGCCTCGCCGGCTGCCCGCGGGTCCTGGTAACCGTGCACGGCACGGTACGCGACCTGCATGATTCCGGCCGGCCCTGGCGGCGCCGGCTGTTGGTGCACGGTGCCGAGCCCGTGACGTTGCGGCTGGCCAGCCACGTCGGCACCGTCTGCGAGTACGCCGCCGGCCGGGGCTTCCTCGGCGGCCTGGGCGGGAAGTTCGTCGGGGTGATCCCCAACGGTGTGCCGCTGCCGGCGCACCCCCGCGCGTCCCGGGAGCGGGTCCGCGCCGAACTGGGCCTGCGTCCCGTTGACGTGGCCATGATCGCGGTGTCACGGCTGACCTGGGAGAAGGGGTACGGCGTCCTCGCCGACGCACTGCGCCGGTTGCCACCGTCCACCGACCGCCGGCAGCAGCAGTTCGCCGCTCGCCGGGTGCTGCTGGTCGCCGGTGACGGCCCCGACCGGGACGCGATCGAGGCCGTCCTAACCGGGGTCGACGGGGTCGAGGTGCGGCTGCTCGGCAACCGGCTCGACGTGCCCGACCTGCTCGCGGCGGCGGACGTCTTCGTCTTCCCGACCCTGCACGAGAACCTCTCCAACGCGCTGCTGGAGGCGATGGCGCACGGGCTGCCGGTCGTCGCGTCGGCGGTGGGCGGCAACGTCGAGGTGCTGCGCTCGGGCGGCGGACGGCTGGTGCCGGCGGGTAACCCGGACGCCCTGGCCGGGGCGCTGTCGCCACTGCTCGACGACCCCGCCGAGCGGCACCATGTGGGCGAGTTGGGTCGCAAGGTGGTAGCTGAGGGCTACAGCCTCGACGTCATGCTCGGCGCCCTCGACCGGGTCTACCAGCGGATCATCCAGGAGTGACGGCACCCGGCGCCCCAGCCATGGAGCCGATGTCGCGGCTACGCGACGGGCAATTCTTTCGTGACTTGAGCGACGAGCGCTCGTTGTCTCACTGGTGGCCGCCGCGGTCGCTGCCACTGAGCCGTCGGGTTGGCGTCGCGCCTCCCGCCCGCGCGGGGGCCGAGC
The DNA here is from genome assembly GCF_049841575.1 of Micromonospora sp. DT201. Classification (NCBI taxonomy): domain Bacteria; kingdom Bacillati; phylum Actinomycetota; class Actinomycetes; order Micromonosporales; family Micromonosporaceae; genus Micromonospora; species Micromonospora sp. DT201. Next base: position 75,493 of record NZ_JBNCKP010000024.1, read on the forward strand.
CGACCGGGGAGACACGTTGAAGGTAGTGGTGACCGGGGGTGCCGGCTTCATCGGCGCCAACCTGGTGCGGGCGCTGGACCAGACCCCACAGGTGAGCGAGATCGTGGTCGTCGACGACCTGTCCACCGGCCTGTTGGACAATGTGCACGACCAGCCGGTCCAACTGCACCAGGGCACCATGCTCGACCCGGACCTGCTGGACGAGGCGTTCGTCGGTGCGGCCAGCGTGGTGCACCTGGGCGCCCTCGGCTCGGTGCCGCGCTCCATCGACCGGCCGCTGCCCACCCACCACGCCAACGCCACCGGGACACTGATGGTGCTGGAGGCGGCCCGCCGGCACGGCGTACAGCAGGTGATTCTCTCGTCGTCCTCGTCGGTCTACGGCGCCAACCCGGTGCTGCCCCGGCAAGAGGGGTTGCGGCCCATGCCGGTCTCCCCGTACGCGGTGTCCAAGCTGGCCGCCGAGGCGTACGCGGTCGCCTACGCCTCCTGCTACGACATGGGCGTGTTGCCGTTCCGCTTCTTCAACGTCTTCGGCCCTCGGCAGGCGGCACACCACGCGTACGCCGCGGTGTTGCCCCGGTTCATCACCGCGGCGCTCGCCGGTGAGCCGCTGCGGGTGCACGGCGACGGCCGGCAGACCCGCGACTTCACCTTCGTCGGCAGCGTCACCTCGGTGATCGTCGACGCCATCGTCCGACGGGTGTCCACCACCGACGTGGTCAACCTGGCCTTCGGCGCGCGGATCTCGCTGCTCGACCTGATCGCCGAGATGGAGAGCATTCTGGGTCGCTCGTTGCCGGTGGTGCACGAACCGCCACGCGCCGGCGACGTGCGGGACTCGCAGGCCGACTGCACCCGGCTGCGGGAGCTGTTTCCCTCGGTGCGGCCGGTGCCGCTGCGCACCGGTCTCGAGCAGACCGTGGCCTGGATGTCCGGTCGCGTGCTCGCGGGTCAGTAGGTCGCCGAGCGTCGAAAACGCTCAGCTGATCCCGCCGGTGCTCAGGGGCGCCCGACCGCCTGTCGCCAGGCTCCGACCCGGGGGGCCGGCGGGGCACCGTGCGGCGTCGGTTTCTGGCCGCTCTCGGACACCGCGGGCGGTATCGCCATAGGTGCGACGGACACGAGCGCGAGGGCCACGAAACACACAGGCGAGACCTCCCAGTGGCCGGTCAGCCAGATCGGCGTCTGGCTGACCAGGAAGACGCCCGCCACGCGGAAGCAGGTGGGAGAGGAATGCCGGAAGGGCCCGACCAGCGCGAACGTGAGCACGCCGGCGTAGAGGAGAACTCCGATCAGCCCCAGGTCGTTGCCCACGCTCAACAGGAGATTGTGCGCTCCCACCTGCAGATCGCCGGTTGCGGTCAACATGCCGGGGCCGATGCCGAGCAGTGGTGACTCGCCCCAGGACGACAACGCGTACGGCCAGATGTACAGCCGCCCGGACAGGTCCCCGGTGGCCCGGCCCGCGAAGTAGCCATCGAGCCAGAGCATCTCGGAGCCGAGCACCCGGTAGAGACCGAGCGGCACCCCGATGAGGACGATGGGCACCACGACGACAGCCAACGCCCGCGCCGGCCGCGCCGCCACTGTGCTCAACAGCAGGTAGGCGAGACCGACCACGATCGCGATCAGCGCACCCCGCGTCCCGGTGAGGATTACTCCCCAGAAAAGGACGGCCGCCGCAGCGGCGATGCCGAGCATCTCGATCTTCGTCGAGGGACGCAGCAGCAACAGCACGCCGGCGAGTGCGACGCCAGCCGCGAGACTGTACGCCGTGTAGTTGTAGTTGACTCCCTCGATGCCGTACCGGATCGAGAAGTCCAGCACCGAGTCGCGAGCCTTCAGCGAGTTGGGGATGGGGTTGTCGATCAGCTTGACGGTGGTGGCGACGCAGCCGGCCAGGAAGGCGTAGCCAACCGCGAAGAGCGCCAAACGGGTGCGGACGACATGGCGGACGGCGATGAAGATGGCGCAGGCCGTCGCGTACAGATAGCCCATGCGGGCCGCGGCGTCGAAGTCCGCCGCCCAGAACAGCGTGACGCAGACCCACAGCCCGGTGGCGGCGGCCAGCAGGTCGGGTGGGAGGAGCCGAGGAGACCGGCCACTCACCAGGATGGCGGCCACGGCCGCGACGGCGCCGTAGCGGTTCGTGGCGCTGGTGGCCCATTGACTGCCGAAGGCGATCGCGCAGACGACCACGAGCCCGGGCATGTGCCGGGCCAACAGGGTGCGATCCCCGCGCGCGGGATCCGCCCCGCCCGGGTGGCGGACGGTGGCCCGGCCGGTCGCGGCCCGGGCCCCAGCCATCGATGGCGTGAGAGCGTGGCGTCCGTTCTGATCGGGCAGGACCGCAGTCACCTCAGCCGTCCCGGGATAGTCGCGAGCGTCGCCACGGTCGTCGTCCTGTCCAACATTCGTCGCCTTCCTCAAGCCCGCCGTCAAACCACCATAAGGCCACGCATCACATCAAAATGGAAAAGGCGCACATCCCTGATTGGCCTAACGGCTTCGCCTGCATAACCATCGCCCGCCGCCCAGGGTTATTGCTGCGAGGCGGTCGTGCAGGACGTACCGCCGAGCCCCGGGGGAGTGACGCCATGTCCGACGAACGGACCCTGCGGGTCGCGCTGCTCGGCTTCACCCTGCCCGAAGACGTGCTGAAGCGGGTGATGGCCGGCGACACCACGCATGCCACGCAGACCCACACCTTCGCCTGGGCCGTGGTCAACGGCCTACGCGACGCCGGCTGCACCGTACGGCTGCTCTCCGCCGCGCCAGTGTCGAACTACCCGCGCAACCGTCGGATCCGCTTTCGCGCCAGCCGTTTCCACCACGACGGGGTCGACGGCCAGCAACTCGGCTTCCTGAACGTCCTGGGGATCAAGCACCTCAGCCGGTTGCTCTCCGCCTGGTGGCACGGCCGCCGATCGACCAGACGTGATCCGGTCGACGTCCTCCTGATCCACGGCGTGCACACGCCGTTCCTCTGGTGTGGGTTGGCGCTGGCCCGCCTGCGCCGAATTCCGGTGGTGCCGATCCTCACCGACCCGCCAGGAGTGGGGCGGCCGGACGAGGGGCGTGCGGTGCGGCTGCTGCGCGCGCTCGACGTGGCGCTGGTCCGGGCGGCCCTTAAGCGCTGCTCGGGGGTGATCGCCCTGACGCTCCCGCTCGCCGAGGACTTCGCCCCGGGGCGTCCCCGTCTCATCATGGAGGGCATCTGCACCCCACCACCGATGGCCGGCCCTCGACCACCGGCTGGCAGCGGAACACGGGAGGTCACCTATGCCGGCGGGCTGAGCCGCTCGTACGGTGTGGACCGTCTGGTGGAGGCGTTCCGTGGGCTGTCCGACCCCGACCTGCGGCTGTCCATCTTCGGCCGCGGTGAGCTCGAACCGTGGCTGGGCGAGCAGGCGTCCGCCGACCCCCGGATCGCCCCACCGCAACTGCTCGACCGGTCCCGGCTCGGTCGACGGCTGGCCGGAGCGGCGGTGCTGGTCAACCCCCGCCCCATCGACCAGTACTTCGTCCCCTACTCGTTCCCATCAAAGATCATCGAGTACCTCGCGAACGGCGTGCCGGTGGTGTCGACGAGTTTGCCGGGGATCCCAGACGACTACCGGCCGTACCTCGTCTACGCCGCGACAGATACGGCCGCCGGGCTGCGTGCGGCGATCGAGCGGGTTCTCCACATGCCCGCGGGCGAGGCCGCGGCCCTCGGAGCGGCGGGGCGCGACTTCGTCGTCCAGACCCGCAACCGTGCCGTGCAGGGCCAACGGATGCACGACTTCCTGGCCGGGCTCGCCGACGGGTCCGCCGAGCACGGGGTGACGACGCAGCGGTCCGTCGCCGGCCGTGACAACGAGTCTCGCGTCATCGCTGGCCGATCGGACCGTTGACCAGCGGACTCTTTGTCCGGAATGCATTCTTTGCCACGACCCCTCGATCGATAGCTCGTTGACCCGAACGAGTGTGTCCGGCCACCCCCGTGCCGGACTTTTTCTTGATCATGAACGATCGGAGTGGTTGTGAGCGCTGTGCCTGCCGGTTGCCGGGTCTTGATCACCGGCGGTACCGGATCCTTTGGTCGGACGATGACCCGTCGCCTACTCGACGGCGATGTCGGCGAGGTCCGGGTGCTGAGCCGGGACGAGGCCAAACAGGACGCCATGCGGCGGCAACTCGGGGACGACCGGGTGCGCTACCTGGTCGGCGACACCCGGGACGCCGACTCGGTGCTTCGTGCCACCCGCGACGTCGACTACGTCTTCCACGCCGCCGCCCTCAAGCAGGTGCCCTCCTGCGAGTTCTTTCCACTGGAGGCGGTGCGCACCAACATCCTGGGCAGCGGCAACGTCATCGAGGCGGCCGAGCGCAACGGGGTCGGCTCGGTCGTGGTGCTCAGCACGGACAAGGCCGTGCACCCCATCAACGCGATGGGGATGAGCAAGGCGTTGATGGAGAAGGTGGCCCAGGCGTACGCCCGTAACAACCCGCGCAGCCGTACCGTCGTCTCCTGCGTCCGGTACGGCAACGTCATGTACTCCCGTGGCTCGGTCATCCCACTCTTCGTGGAGCAGATCAAGGCCGGCCGCGCCCCGACGGTGACCGACGCGACGATGACCCGGTTCCTCATGTCCCTGTCCGACTCCGTCGACCTTGTCGAGCACGCGTTCCAGCACGCCCGGCCCGGGGACATCTTCATCCGCAAGGCCGCGGCGAGCACCGTCGGGGACCTCGCGGCGGCGGTGTGCGAACTCTTCGACGCGCCGTCGAAGATCGAATCCATCGGTGTACGGCACGGCGAGAAACACCACGAGACCCTCGCCAGCCGCGAAGAGCTGGCGCAGGCGGAGGACTTCGGCGAGTTCTACCGGGTGCCGGTCGACGCCAGGGATCTCAACTACGCCCTCTACGTCTCCGAGGGGGAGCTGGGCGAGACGCCGGCTGAGGAGTTCAACTCCGCAAACGCGCGGCGGCTGGACGTACCGCAGATCGTGCAGCTGCTGCAGACGCTGCCCGAGATCCGGGCCGAGCTGGCCCTGCGCGATCCGGCGCTGTCGTGCTGAGGATCGCGGTCACCGGCGCCGGAGGTTTCCTCGGCTGGCATGTGCGCGTCCTGGCCCGGGCGCTCGGGTGGCCCGAGCCGGTGGTGATCAGCCGCCGGGACCTGTTCGACGAGGCGGCGCTCGCCGCCCGGCTGGACGGCGTCGACCGCGTGTTGCACCTGGCCGGGGTCAACCGGGGCGATCCCGTCGAGGTGGCCACCGCCAACGTCGACCTCGCCGCCGCGTTGGCCCGTGGGCTGCGCCGATGCGTCACACCGCCGGGCGCGGTCGTCTTCGCCAACTCGGTGCAGGCCGGCAACTGCACGCCGTACGGCGATGCGAAGGCCGTCGCCGCGGCCACCCTCGCGGCGGCCCGGCCCGACCTGATCGACGTACTCCTGCCGAACCTGTACGGCGAGCACGGCCGGCCGCACTACAACTCTGTGGTGGCCACGTTCTGCCGGCTGCTCGCCGAGGGGCGTACTCCGCAGGTGCACGAGGACCGGCAGATGGAATTGGTGCATGTCACCGACGCCGCGGCCCGGCTGCTCGGGATCCCGGCGGACGGCTCCTGGGACCCGTCGATGCCGATGCTGCGGATCGGCGTACGCGAACTCGCCAACCGGTTGGCCGCTTTCGCCGACATCTACCGCAACGGGGAGATCCCGCACCTGGTCGACCGACACGACGTGCGGTTGTTCAACACCTACCGGTCGCAGTGCTTTCCGGCGCACTACCCGCTACCGCTGCCCCGGCACGCCGATTCACGCGGTGAGCTGGTCGAGGCGGTACGAGCGCATGGGACGGCCGGGCAGACGTTCTGTTCCACCACCCGTCCCGGCATCACCCGAGGTGAGCATTTCCACCTGGCGAAGGTGGAGCGGTTCGTGGTGCTGCGCGGCAGCGCCGAGATCAGCCTGCGGCGGGTCAGCGAGGACACCGTGGTGCGGTTCCAGGTCAGCGGGGATGAACCCGTGGTGGTGGACATGCCGACCATGTGGGCGCACAAGATCGTCAACACTGGATCGGACGAACTTTTCACGCTCTTCTGGGTCAACGAGCTGTTCGACCCGGCCCGCCCCGACACCTATCCGGAGCGGGTGGAGGCGGCGGAGGCGGTCCCGGCGGTGCTGGCGTGACGGAGGGGTTGGCGTGACGGAGGGAGTGGTATGACCAGGGTAATGACGGTGGTCGGCACCCGGCCGGAGATCATCCGGCTGGCCCGGGTCCTGGACCGGCTCGACCGGACCGTGGACCACGTGCTCGTCCACACCGGCCAGAACTGGGATCGGTCGCTATCGGACGTCTTCTTCACCGAGCTGCGGCTGCGCCAACCAGACCGCTTCCTCCACGTGGACACCTCCTCACTCGGCCGGGTGCTCGGTGGAGTGCTGATCGGGATGGAGCAGGCGATCGAGGAGGTGCGCCCCGACGCCCTGCTGGTGCTCGGTGACACCAACAGCTGCATCGCGGCGCTGATGGCCCGCCGCATGCGGGTGCCGGTCTACCACATGGAGGCAGGCAACCGCTGCTTCGACCTCAACGTGCCGGAGGAGACCAACCGGCGGATGGTCGACCACGTCGCCGACTTCAACCTGGTCTACACCGAGCACGCCCGACGCAACCTGCTGGCCGAAGGGTTGCACCCGCGTCGGATCCTGCACACCGGCTCCCCCATGCGGGAGGTCCTGGAGCACTACCGGGAAGGCGTCGAGCGATCGACGATCCTCGACCAGCTCGGGCTCACCCCCGGGGACTATTTCGTGGTGAGCGCCCACCGGGAGGAGACCGTCGACCGGCCAGACCGGCTGCACCGGCTGCTGGACTGCCTGCGGGCGGTCCGGGACACCTGGGAGCTGCCGGTGCTGGTGTCGACCCACCCCCGCACGCGCAAGCGACTGGAGGCGCTGGCCGAAGGCGCGCTCGCGCTCGACGGCATCGCCTTCCACGAGCCTTTCGGGCTGCTCGACTACGTGCGACTGCAGAGTCGGGCCCGGTGCACCCTCTCCGACAGCGGCACCATCAGCGAGGAATCGGCAATCCTCGGGTTCCCGGCGGTGACCCTGCGGGAGTCGATCGAACGCCCGGAGGCGCTGGACGCCGGCGGCATCGTGATGACCGGGCTGGACCCGGACGGCGTGCTGGAGGCGATCCGGGTAGTGGTCGACCAGGTCGCCGCCGATGGTGTTCCCTGCCCGGCCGACTACCAGGTCCCCGACACCTCACGTCGGGTTGTCGACTTCATCCTCTCCACCGTGCGCCGGCACCACGACTGGGCCGGCATCCGGCGCTGACCCGCCGGCCGACAACGCTTGTCCGTACACACCGTGCCGGGTTCGGTCGCCACGACCGAACCCGGCCGGCCGTCGTCACGGGGTCAGCGGCGGATCCCACCCGGCGGGGACGCGCTGATCATCTGCTGAGGCGCCGAAACCGCAGGCACAGCGGCCGTCGATCCGCTGGCCGGCCCGAAGAACCACGCGGACAGCCGGCCCTGCCGGCGTACGAGGGCCAGGCCGAGCACCGCACCGGTGAGCACCTCGGCGGCGAGGGTAGCGGTGGCCGCTCCGGTCGGACCCGCCAGCGGCACCGCCGCGAGAGCCAGCGGGGTGATCAGAACGGCGTTCAGCACCATGATCCGGGTCGCCTGCCGGTAGCTCGCGTCGCCGATCTGATTCAGCGTCACCGCCCGGACAATCGTCATGCAGGGAAGTGCGACCGCCAGGAGTATCAGCCACACCGCCGGTCCGTGTGCAGGGAGCCGGAGCAGATCGCCGACGATCCACGGGGCGGCAACGACGCTCACCACGGTCATCGTCACCGCACCGGCGATGGCGACCAGTTCTCCCTGCCGACCGCTGTTGGCGTTGTCGATGCCTTGCCGGCGCCGCACCCGTCCGACCAACGACACCCGCAGCGCGGCGGTCAGCACGCTGGTCTGCGCCTGATACACGCTGAACACCGCACCGAACGCGCCCATCACCGATGGTGTGACCAGCAGCGACAGCAGGACCGTCGTCATCCGGCCACCCCAGTATTCGGCAATGCTGTACGTGAACAGGTGACGGTTCATCCGGAACGCCGAGAAGGCGCGCCGTGGTGACAACTCGACCAGCAATCGGGGGCGCAGCCAGGATCGCCTGCCGAGGAACGCTTCGGCGGCCACGAACTGGATGACCGCCGCGGTCAGCAACGCGCTGCTGAGTGGCTCCCCGAGGGCGACCATCACCAGAGCCGGGACCTTGCACCCGCAGACGGCCACCGCGGTGCTGACGAACCGCAGATCGCGCGTCAGATCCCCGAGCTGAAAGTCGGCCTGGTGGTTGCCGATGGTCACCAAGGCGATCGCCAGCATGGTCGGCCACTCGTAGCCGGATCGGCTGTACAGGGATCCGATGACGACGGTGCCGAGCACCATGCACGGCAATGTCACAAACACCCATTGGCTACGTACCGCCCGGCGTTGCTCGGCATCCCCGCTGATGTAGAGCAGGGGAGAGCCACCGGCTACGACGATGGACACCAGGGACAGGGCCGCCGTGACAGCGACGTACGCCCCGATCTCGTCCGTCTGGCCGTGGCGTGCGCTCAACGCGAGCAGGGCCGCGTTCAGCAGCCCGTTCAGCAGATTCGTGGAGGAGGCGACCAACGAGTGCCGGGTCGACGACCTGATCTGGCGTGGGCGTCGGCGCCTCGGCGTCGGTGCCCCGCCGAACGGTGGCGACCACCGGGGCGAGCCGGGCAGCGTTTCGCCCGCACCGGTCACCGTTCGCCCCGGACCTTCACCGCCTCCTGTTGCCACGCGCGGTCCTGCCCCGCCGGGCAGCCGTGGCGAGCAGGTCGGCGAGGACCGGGGCATTGCTCGCCTCACTCATATGGGTCAGGTAGTACTGGCGTCCCGCCTCGCCCATCGCCCGAAGTCGGTGCCGTGGCGTGGCCCGGGCAGACCTGATGACCGCGGCCAGGGCCTCGGCGTTGCCCGGCGGCGCGGCGAAGCCGGCCTGGGCCTCCTGCGCGATGCGCCCCACGTCACCGGGCGCGCAGGCGAGCATGGGCTGACCGCAGGCGAGGATGGACTGGGTCTTGCTGGGCAGGGTGATCCGGAACAGCGGCTCGTCCGCCAGCGAGATCAGGTTGAGGTCGGCGACGGCCATGCGGGCAGCCATGCGATCCGGAGGGACCGGATCGAGGAAGTGGACGGTGCCCAGCCGGTCGCGCGTCACCTGGTTGACCAACCTGTCCTTCTCCACACCGTCGCCGACCAGGACAAGATGAACGTCCGGTGTGTCCCGCAGCCGCGCCATGGCGTCGACCACGACGTCGAGTCGCTGTGCCGCGCCGAGGTTGCCCCCGTACATCAGAAGGAAGTCGTCGTCCGTCAGACCCAGGCGTTTCCGCAGACCGGGTTCGGGCTCGGTCGGCTGCATGATCTTCTCGTCGGCCCAGATGTAGACAAGTGAAACCTTCTCGGCCGGCACTCCCCGCTCGATGACGATGTCCCGTAGCCCCGGCGTAGGAACCGTCACATGGTCGGCCCACCGGTAGGTCCGGTCGGTGAAGCGGTTCAACACCGCCTCCGCGATACGCCGGGTCGGTCCCTCGGTGAGGAACCCGGTCGCGAATACGTTGTCCGGCCACAGGTCGATCACCATCGTCACGTACGGCGTCCGCCATCGCAGTTTCGCCATCATGGCGGCGGCGGTGGCGGTGACCGGCGAGGAATACACCAGAGCGACGTCCGCTTTTCGCAGCACGCTGGCGCCGAGCAGCGACGAGGATGCTGCCCAACTCGCGTAGTTCGCGGCCCGGCCGAGTGCCGACCGGTCGTGGCTCGGATAGAGCGGCGTGCGGAGTACACGCATCCCGTCCTGCACTTCGAGGCTGCGTCGTCGCGCCGAGTAGCCCTCGTACACGATGCCTCTCGGGTAGTTCGGCACGCCGGTGAGCACATCGGCGTCGAAGCCCTGGTGGCGCAGCGACGTGGTCAGACGTTCAGCGAGGGCTGCGGGCTCCGGAGGGAACCACTGGCTCACCAGTGTGACCCGGTCGGGCCGGTCGCCCTTCAAGCCCGGACCCTTGGGTCGTCGAGCGGGGTCAGATGCCGAACCTGCTGGCACCTGATCGCCTTGATCGAGGTCACCCATCGCGTTTCCTCCTGCGCTCACGAGTGTTGGTGCAGGAAGCCTTGAACCTCGGCGGTGATCCGGTCGATCTGTTTGTCGTCGAGCGACGACCCGCTGGGCAGGGTCAGTCCCTGGGCGAAGAGCCGGTCCGCAGCGCCGGTGAGCCGCGCCTCAGCGGTGGCGAACAGGGGCTGCCGGTGCATCGGCTTCCAGGCCGGCCGCGTCTCGATGTCGACCTGCGCGAGATGACGGGCCAGGTCCGCGGCCTGCCAGCCGCTGAGCTTCGGGTCCACCACGATGACGGTGAGCCAGCAGTTGGTGCCCGGATCGCCCTCGGCCAGCACCTGGACGCCGTCGACCGAGGCGAACAGCTTCGAGTAGTGCTCCCGCAGCCGGCGCCGGCGGGCGGTCATCTCGTCGAGCCGAGCCAGTTGGGCCCGGCCCATCGCGGCCAGGACGTTGCTCAGCCGGTAGTTGAAGCCCATTGCGTCGTGCTCATGGTGCTGGGCCGGGATGCGAGCCTGGTTGGCGCGGTGCCGAGCCTGGGTGATCAGTTGCTCGTCGTGGGAGAGCAGCATCCCGCCGCCCGAGGTGGTGATCATCTTGTTGTGGCTGAAGGAGAGCACCCCGGCGTCTCCGAACGAGCCGGCGCAGCGTCCCCGGTACGTCGAGCCCAGGGCCTCCGCCGAATCCTCGACGATGCGCAGCTCTGCCTCCCGGCAGAGATCCAGCAGGGGGTCGTAGTCGACGCAGGAGCCGAACATGTCGACCGGCATCACCGCCCCGATCGGCCGTCCAGCCCGGCGCAGATCGGCGATGACCTCACCCAGCAGGCCGACGTCCACATTGCCGCTGGCCGGGTCGCAGTCGACGAAGACCGGAGTAGCGCCGGTGTAGAGCACGGCGTTGGCGGTCGCCACGAAGGTCACGGTGGGCACCAGCACGATCTGTCCCCGCCCCACGCCGCAGGACAGCAGGCCGAGGTGCAGGGCGGCAGTACCCGAATTGAGTGCCAAGGCGTACGGCACCCCGACCCGCTGGGCGACCTCCTCCTCGAAGGCGTCCACCTCCGGACCGAACGGCGTCGCCCAACCGCTGCGCAGCGCACGCAGGACCGCAGCCTCCTCGGCCGGTCCCACGTCGGGAGGGGACAGGTAGATGGGCGCACGCATGGGCATGAAGGACTCCTCGCAGCACGTCGGTCGCCTACGCAGCAATCAACGATCCGACCTGCGGAGAGTTTCGTCTTCTTTATCAATAAGGAGGGATTCTGTCGGCAATACGCCGACATTTGGCGTGTCGCTCGCTGCGAGCTCGCACCGCATCCTGACGAAACGCGCCAGTTCCGGCCCGGCATCCGCCGGGTGCCCGTCGGCGAGGGGCGCTGCGGAAAAGCAGCGGTCGACCCCGACTAGCGGGCCGATGGCGGCGGCGAGGGCAGCCCCGTTCGGGGCGGCCGGCACGCGGACCGCCGTACCGACCACCCTCAGGTCGATCTCTTCCCCCGCTGCGGTGCGGACGGTGAGGTCACCGAAGCCGTACACGGCGTGGTGCGCGGCGAACGCCGGCCAGTTCACCAACCGGATGGAGGTCGGCGCCGCAGCCCGCACGCCGACAACCTCTCGCCAACTGGAGCGAACCAACTCCGTGAAGCCGTGTCGTCGGTACAGCCGGTGGGCTGCGGGGTTGTCGAGGGAGACGTCGAGCAGCAGCGCCCGGCAGCCCAGCCGTACGGCAAGGTCGTGTCCGTCGCGGAGCAGGCGGCTACCCATGCCCCGCCCGCGTTCCTCCTCGTGCACCGCGATCCCGTTGAGGAGCAGGTGCCCGGGCAGCAGCCGCCAATCGGCCACGGCCCGCAGGCCGGCTGGACCGCGCACGGCGCGCAGGATCAACGTGCGAGCGTCCGCCGGAGGCGTCAGCGCTGCGGCCAGGTACGAGACATAGCCGCCCGCGTGGTAGGCGACCAGCCCGAGGCATGCCTCGGGCACAGAGGACGCCAGCAGATCCGTCGCCTCGATGAGGGTCGGATCGTCGGGGTCGTCGAGCGTGTCGACCTCGACGGTGGTCAGGTCGAGATGCACTTCAATTTCCGTTCCTTGTCCAGATCGAGCATCTCCGCACTGGGATCGACCGCGACGCCCCGCCCAGAGACGACCATGGTGACCGTCGCGACGAGTATCCGCAGATCCATCCAGAGGCTCCACTGTTCGACGTACTGCACGTCGAGTGCCAGACGTTTGTCCCAGACGACGCTGTTGCGCCCATGGATCTGGGCGAGCCCCGTTATGCCGGGACGCATGTCGAAGCGTCGCCGTTCCCGTTCGGTGTACCAGGCGTCGTAACGAGGGAGCAGTGGTCGTGGGCCGATCAGGCTGAGATCTCCCCTGAGGACATTCACCAACTGGGGCAACTCATCGATGCTCAGGCGACGCAACATGCGACCGACCAGGCCACACCGAAGCCCGTCCGGCAGTAGATTGCCAGCAGCGTCACGTTCGTCGGACATCGTACGGATCTTGAAGATCCGGACGGGTAACTGCCCCTGGCCGGTGCGTTCCTGCCGGAACAGAATCGGCGCACCCAGTTGAATCCGGACCAGCAGCACCGCCACCACGAGGACTGGTAAGGACACGATCAGGATCAGTAGGGCGAGCACTATGTCCAGCAACCGTTTCACCCGGCGTTGCGCCATCATCGAACTGCCCTCGCCTCAGCCGTCGTCGTTGCTTTCGTGCGTGTGATATCGGGGTTCAGGTCAAGCGATAGGCTGGAAACCAATCAGCGGCGCGCAGTGTCGACACGGGCCGACTGCTTCGCGTTGCCGCGGCTTCCACGAGCAACTCGTACGCGTCGTCGTTGATCACGAGGGAGGCTGTCCAGAAGGGTGCCCTGTCGCCGCCGAACGAGCGCTTGAACATCAGCAGGTTGTCGTCGTCGCGGGCGCTGATGCCGCCACCGAGGTGCACCCGCCGGCAGCCGTTCTCGGCGGACCAGCGGAGGATCGACCAGACCAGGAGATTGTTTGCGCCGAGCCGGCCGGCCTCGGGAGCGGACCCGGCCAGGTGATAATGGGACAATTCAGCGTGGCGCAGCACCAGCGCCGACGCGACCTCGACCCCGGCCTCGTCTCGCACCTCGGCGATCAGCAAATTCTTGTCAAGACCGTCGAGTAGGGCGTGGTAGTAGGAATTGGGAAAGAAGTATCTGGCGCTGCTCCCGAGTCGCGTCATTGTCTGCTCGTACAACCGGCGAAAGCTGCTGTGGGGTTCCAGATCGGTGGGATCGGCGTAGCGGACCTCTGCGGTCAAGCCACTCCGCTCGGCCTTCCGGATGGCGGTTCGAGCCCGGCCCGCCAACTGTTTCCAGACGGCATCAGGGCCTTGGTCGACAGGCACGATGACATTCTCGCCCTGCCAGGAAAAGTTCAACCCCGGCAGCGTTCTGGCGAACCCTGTTGAGCGTGTGTCGAGGGGTGAGAATCGAAGAAACAGGGATATGAGGCCGGCTTCGCGCCAGCAATCGATCATCTGCGGCCAGAGTCGTTCCATGTCGTGCCGGCTGCGCGACGGGCCGATATGGATGCCGGCGTAACCGTACGGGCTGATCCCGTCGGACCACTGCTCGTCGATACGCCGCTCGAGGAAGGGAACGAGGACGTCGTCGTTGCAGTGCGTCATGCGCCAGGTGGCACTCTCCGCCTTGGCGACCGCAGATCCATAGCCTCGCGTGAAATAGACGTCAGGGCAGTCTTCATCGGGCGGTGAGTGGGTGTCGGCCAAGCCGGAGATCCTCGCTCGACTGCTCATCGCTCTCCCGTCGTCGGCGGTATCACCTCCACCTGCCTCCGGGAGGCTCAACGAAGCAGAGTGACAGCGGGTTCGCCTTTGTCGGGACTTAAGCCCTCTTTTCAGTGCTTCGGCCACTCCACGGGTGGCCTCGCGCGACCAACCGGCTAGAGTGCTGCCGCCGTACCTGCGTGTCACCTACTACAGGGAGAACGAGTGCTGCACCTGAGGGTGATCGCCCCGGTGGACCGGTCCTCGGAGGTCGTCGACCTGCTGACCGCTGATGCGGGGGTGACCCACCTGGCCGTGCTGCCCGGTGCGGCCCGGCAGCCGCAGGGCGACCTGATCCTCTGTGACGTGGTCCGCGAGAGTGCAGACGGCGTTCTGCGGGGCCTGCAGCAGCTCGGCGTGGAGGCGCGCGGCGGTATCGCCGCCGAGGACGTCGAGCTGACCATCTCCTCGTCGGCCGACCGGGCCGCGGAGAAGGCCCCCGGCAGTGGCGCCGACGCGGTGGTCTGGGACGAGATCGCGGCCAAGACCGGCGAACAGACCGAACTGTCCGGCACCTACCTGGTGTTGATCGTGGTGGCCACCATGATCGCCGGCATTGGTGTGTTGCTGGACCAGCCGATCCTCATCGTCGGGGCGATGGTGGTCGGACCGGAGTTCGGCCCGCTCGCCGCGCTCTGCGTGGCGCTGCTGCGCCGCCGGGTCGACGTGATCGGCAGGTCCGTGCAGGCCCTTACCGTCGGCTTCCTGGCGGCCATGGTGGCGACCGTGCTGAGCACCTGGGCGCTGACCGCCGCCGGCCTGGTGACCGAGGAGATGCTGCTCGCCAAGCGACCGCTCACCGACTTCATCTGGCGGCCGGACGCGCTGTCCTGGGTGGTCGGCCTGCTCGCCGGGGTTGCCGGCATGCTCTCCCTGACATCGAAGAAGTCGGGCAGCCTGGTCGGGGTGCTCATCTCGGTGACCACGGTGCCGGCCGCGGCGAACGTGGCCGTGGCCGCTGCTTACGGGGTGTGGGACGAGGCGGGTGGGTCGGCACTCCAGCTCGTGATCAACCTGTGTGCGATCGTCCTCGCCGGGCTGCTCACGCTCCTGGTGCAGCAGGCCTGGTGGTGGAACCTGGCGCGCCGGGCCCGTCGTCCAGCAGCCGGGTGAGCAGGGTGCGCAACGGGATGGACTCGCCGTCGCGGCCACCCGCCCCGACGATCAGCGGTGCGGGGCTTGCCTGCGGCTCCGCGCCGAACAGTCGGGCCCGAAGGCCGCCCGGCACGGTCAGCAGATGGAACCGGCCGTCCACGTCCACTGCCCGCGTCTCGGCCCGGTCGACGTACCATCCGTTCAGCCGGGTGCGGTAGCGTCCGCGCCCGTTGTAGCCCCGCGCGACCAGCCGGGTTGTCCGCAGCCCGCGCCGGGTCGCCTCGGCCACGAACCAGGCCACCAGCTCCGCCGCCTGCGCCTGCTCGGCAGCCCGCTGCCGGGCGTCCGCGTCGGCGTGTGCCCGCACCGCCTGTCGCTGCTGATCCCGCCACTCCCGGCCGTCCCGCTCACTCACCACGCCGACGGTACGCGAGCTGGCTTACTCGAGTACGGCCCGGAGGGTGTGCTGGGCGATGCCGGCCATCACCGGGTTCGTCTCGATGTAGTACGGCAGCGCATTGATCGCCTGCATCAGGGCCCAGCCGCGCCCCCGCTCCCACGTCGCGTCGTCCAGGCCCAGCGCCTGCCGGTACGTCTCCCGCGCCCCGGCGTCCAGCATGTTCCACGCCGGCATCAGGTCCACCGCCGGATCGCCCACGTTGACCGTCTCCAGGTCGATGACCGCGGCCAGCCGGCCGTCGCGGACCAGCAGGTTGCCCGGCATCAGGTCGGCGTGGACCCACACGGCGGCGGCATCGTGCCCGGGGGTGTCCCGGCAGCGGTCCCACACCTTGGCCAGCCGGGCGGTGTCGGTCAACCCGTCACTGAGGGCGAGTGCCGAGCGGACTCCGGCGTCCTCGGCGGCCAGCGGGCCACCCCGGCCGGACCCCGGCCAGGCCCGACCGCCGGTGTCGATGCCGCGCAGGGCGGTCACGACGCTGGCAAGATCGCGGGCGAACGTGTCCAGGTCGCCGATCCGGTCGAGCTGGGCGGGCTGCCCGGGGATGAAGCGGTACGCCGTCCACGGTCCCGCGTACCCCTCACCCGGCTCGCCGAGGCCGAGCGGCTCGGGCACCGCTACCGGCAGGTGCGCGGCGAGCAGCCCGGCGTACGCCTGCTCCTGTCGCAGCTCGGCGCGTAGCTCGGGATCGGTGGTCGGTAGCAGCGGAAACCGCAGCACGATCTCCGTGCCGACCCGGAACAGGGCGTTCACCGTGCCGGTTGAGGCGAGCGGGCGGACCGGCAACGCCCGCCACTGGGGAAACTGCTCGGCCACCAACGTGGCGACCACGTCCACGGTGATGTCGACCTGACCGGCATGCATCTTCACCGCGAGATCATTACCTAGAGCCCCACCGGCACGCGAGCCGATTCTCCCGCCCGTCGCCGACGTCCCGCCGCAGCCCGACACGGGGCCGTGCGCCCGGTGGCACTCGACCAGAACGCCCCCTGTCGAGCTGCCTCAACTATGGGCCAGGCCCGCCGTGAACGGCTGACGACTCCAGATCTTGGACAGTTTCCGTCCGCGCGAAACGGAAACTGTCCAAGATCTACACCAGTGCTCGACCGTCTCGCTGCCGCCTGCCCGGGCTGCCTGCCCGGGCCGTTAAGTGGGGTGGCTGGCTGGGGTGCGGTGGCTGAGGGTGTTTCGGTGGTCGGCCTTGCCCCACTCGTGGGGCAGCTCTACAGCGCCCCACTGAAGAGCCCGACGAGTCGGTCATCGCGCAACCGGGGCCCGGCGGCGCCGAGGATGACCGCCCCTCATGGGGCATCCTGGGCGCCGCCTCACGCCACCTGACGGATCAGGCCAATCCGGCGCGGCGCAGGGCCTCCGCCATCGCGTCGTTGGCCGGCGCCGGAGCGCCCTGCCGCTGCTGCCCGCCCCGTCCGCCCTGGCCACCGTGACCGCCGGACCCACCCTGGCTGCCGCCGCGACCGCCGGACCCACCTTGCCCTCCGGACCTGCCCTGGCCTCCGGACCTGCCCTGGCCTCCGGACCTGCCCTGGCCGGCGCTGCGACCGCCGGACCCGCCGCCACCATCCTGCCCGCCGCGTCCGCCCTGCGGTCCGCGCTGCGCCGGGCCGCCGCGCCCCTCCTGGCTCGTCCGACCACCACCACCGGCGGGGACCGGCTCGTCCTCCAGGCGCAAGGTCAGTGAGATGCGCTTTCGCGGTACGTCCACGTCGAGCACCCGGACCTTGACCACGTCACCGGACTTGACCACCTCGCGGGGGTCCTTCACGAAGGTGCGGGACATCGCCGAGACGTGCACCAGGCCGTCCTGGTGCACCCCGACATCGACGAACGCGCCGAACGCGGCCACGTTCGTGACCACGCCCTCGAGCACCATGCCCTGAACCAGGTCACTGATCTTCTCCACCCCCTCGACGAAGGTGGCCGTGCGGAACTCCGGGCGAGGATCACGGCCCGGCTTCTCCAACTCGGCGAGGATGTCGGTGACGGTGGGCAGGCCGAACCGGTCGTCGACGAAGTCGGTGGCCCGCAGCCCGCGCAGGATCCCGCTCTTACCGATCACCGAGCGCAGATCCTGCCCGGTGCTGGAGAGGATCCGGCGCACCACCGGGTACGCCTCGGGGTGCACGCTGGAGGAGTCCAACGGGTCGTCGCCGTCGGGGATGCGCAGGAAGCCGGCGCACTGCTCGAATGCCTTCGGCCCGAGCCGCGCCACCTTCTTCAACTCGGTACGCGACCGGAACGGCCCGTTGGCGTCCCGGTGCAACACGATGTTCTCGGCCAGCCCGGCGCCGATCCCGGAAACCCGGGTCAGCAGCGGCGCGGAGGCGGTGTTGACGTCGACCCCGACCGCGTTGACGCAGTCCTCCACCACCGCGTCCAGCGACCGGGACAGTTTCACCTCGGACAGGTCGTGCTGGTACTGCCCGACCCCGATCGACCGCGGGTCGATCTTGACCAGCTCGGCGAGCGGGTCCTGGAGCCGCCGGGCGATGGAGACCGCGCCGCGCAGCGACACGTCCATCCCGGGCAGTTCCTGCGAGGCGTACGCGGAGGCGGAGTAGACCGACGCCCCGGCCTCGGAGACCATCACCTTTGTCAGATTGAGCTGCGGGTGTCGCGCGATCAGGTCACCGGCCAGCTTGTCGGTCTCCCGCGAGGCGGTGCCGTTGCCGATCGCGATCAGCTCCACCCCGTGGGCTCCGGCCAACCGGGCCAGGGTCTCGACCGACGCGTCCCACTGCCGGCGAGGCTCGTGCGGGTAGATGGTGTCGGTGGCGAGCACCTTGCCGGTGGCGTCCACCACGGCCACCTTCACGCCGGTCCGCAGGCCCGGGTCCAGCCCCATCGTCGCCCGGGTGCCGGCCGGCGCGGCCAGCAGCAGGTCACGCAGGTTGGTGGCGAAGACGCGTACCGCCTCCTCCTCGGCTGCCTGCCACAACCGCATCCGCAGGTCCGCGCCGAGGTGAATGAGAATCCGGGTACGCCACGCCCAGCGGACCGTGTCAACCAGCCACCGGTCGGCCGGGCGGCCCGCGTCGGACACCCCGAACCGGCCGGCGATGGCTGCCTCGTACCGGGTAGGACCGGTCGGTACGGCGTCGGCCTCGCCAGCCTCCTCGGACTCCATGGTCAGGTCGAGCATGCCCTCCTTCTCGCCCCGGAACATGGCCAGGATCCGGTGCGAGGGCAGCTTCGGGTACGGCTCGGAGAAGTCGAAGTAGTCGGCGAACTTGGCGCCGGCGGTCTCCTGACCATCGCGTACCCGGGAAACCAGCCGGCCCCGCGACCACATCTGCTCGCGCAGCGTGCCGATCAGGTCGGCGTCCTCGGCGAAGGTCTCGATCAGGATCGCCCGCGCGCCTTCCAGCGCGGCGGCAGCGTCGGCGACGCCCTTCTCGGCGTCCACGAAGCTGGCGGCGGTGGCCCGCGGGTCCTGGCTCGGGTCGGCCAGCAGCGTCTCGGCCAACGGCGCCAACCCGGCCTCGCGTGCGATCTGCGCACGAGTCCGCCGCTTCGGCTTGTACGGCAGGTAGATGTCCTCCAGCCGGGACTTCGAGTCGGCGGCCATGATCTGTGCTTCCAGAGCCTCGTCCAACTTGCCCTGGCCGCGGATCGACTCCAGCACCGCGGCTCGCCGCTCGTCCAGCTCGCGCAGGTAGCGCAGCCGCTCCTCCAGGGTGCGCAGCTGGGTGTCGTCGAGCAGGCCGGTGGCCTCCTTGCGATAACGGGCGATGAACGGCACGGTGGCGCCGCCGTCGAGCAGCTCGACGGCCGCCCGCACCTGACGCTCGGCCACGCCGAGCTCGTCGGCGATCCGCTGATGAACAGACTGGGTCACGATCTCGATCCGCCTTCGACTCGATCCGCCTTCACAGAGCGGGTACAGCCCTGCATTGTGCCGGGCGGCCCCGGCCGCTGTCGCCGCGCCCGGCCGGGTCGACCCCGGGACGGCCCCGCCGAGCCTGCGCTAGCGTGGCGATCATGGAAACACCTGCGGAGCCACGCGCCCGCCGGCTCTTCGGCGGCAGCGCCCGCGCGCTCGGCGACCTCGCCGCCGACCCGTTCCGCGCCGACCGGGACCGGATCGTGGGCTCGCCGTTCTTCGCCCGCCTCGGCGGTGTCACCCAGGTGATCAGCCCCGTCGGTTCCGGCCTGCTGGTGCACAACCGGCTCACCCACAGCCTGAAGGTCGCCCAGGTCGGCCGGTCGATCGCCGAGCGTCTGACGGCCGACGAGCAGTCGCGCGACCTGTTGAACAAGCTTGGCGGCTGCGATCCCGACGTGGTGGAGGCCGCCGCGCTCGCCCACGACCTCGGCCACCCACCCTTCGGGCACCTGGGGGAGCGGGTGCTGGACCGGCTGGCCCGCCAGCGCCTCGGCCTCGCCGACGGCTTCGAGGGCAACGCCCAGTCGTACCGGATCGTCACCAGCACCGAGATCCGCGGCGCCGCCACCACCGGGTTGGACCTGACCGCGGCGGTCCGCGCGGCGATGCTGAAGTACCCGTGGACCCGGCTGGACCACCCCGACCCGCACCCACGCACGATGGACCCGCCGCCGCGCGGAGCCACCCCGCCACCGGACGACCCGGAGAGCGGCTCGTCGAAGTTCGGCGCCTACCGCACCGAGCTGGACGACCTGCGGCAGGCGCGGGAGCCGTTCGCGGATCGAATTCCGGACTGGCAGCAGACCGTGGAGGCGTCCGTGATGGACACCGCCGACGACATCGCGTACGCCATCCACGACGTGGAGGACTTCTACCGGGTCGGTGTGCTCCAACAGGGGTCGGTCTCCGCCGAGCTGATGGCCTGGCAGCGCGAGAGCGGGCAACTGCGGGCGATCACCGACGCGGCGTTGGCCACCGCGGCCCGACGACCCGGGGCCGCCATCGAGCGCCTGCGTCGGCAACTGCACCGCAAGGACGCCTGGATCGC
This sequence comes from Micromonospora sp. DT201, assembly GCF_049841575.1. Classification (NCBI taxonomy): domain Bacteria; kingdom Bacillati; phylum Actinomycetota; class Actinomycetes; order Micromonosporales; family Micromonosporaceae; genus Micromonospora; species Micromonospora sp. DT201. The sequence continues at coordinate 96,007 of NZ_JBNCKP010000024.1, forward strand.
CGACGACGACGCCTTCGCCGCCGCCGTCGAGCACGTCCGCGAGGAGTTGGTCGACGGGCTGCTGGCGATGCCGTTCGACGGCTCGATCGAGGCCGAGCAGTACGTGGCCCGGTTCTCCGCCCGCTGGTCCACCCGCTTCGTCGAGGCGATCGCGGTGACCGACCAGCCGTCGGTGCGCTCCGGGTACGTGCTGCTGGGCTGTGCGCAGTGGCACGAGGTGCAGGTGTTGAAGTTCGTCCACCACCGGTTCGTGCTGGCCCGGCCGGACCTCGCCCTGCACCAGCGTGGTCAGGCCCGGCTGCTGGGCACCCTGGTCGAGGCGCTCTGGGAGTGGCTGCTCGACCCGGAGGAGGAATCCCGGTTGCCCCGCCGGTTGCACGACCTGGTCGAGTTGGCCGAGGCGGAGCTGCATCCGCGTACCCCGGACCGGATCGGTCGGGCCCGGGGGCGGGCCATCGTGGATTTCGTCGCGCAGCTCACCGACGGTCAGGCGGTGGCCATGCTGGACGCGCTCTCCGGCCGCTCCGGAGCCCTCTGGACCGACGCCTTCGTGCTCTGAGCTGATTCAGGCGGGCCTGCTGTGGCCTGACTCAGGCGGGCCTGCTCTGGCCTGGCTCAGGCGGGCCTGCTGTGGCCTGACTCAGGCGGGCCTGCTGTGGCCTGATTCAGGCGACGGCCTGCCACCAGCCGTCGACGGCGGGGGGCTCGTCGACCACCACCCGCTCGCCGGGACGGGGCACGGCGAGCCGCACGTCGCGGGCCTTCGCCTCGGCCCACAACCGGTTGACCGGCTCGGACCAGTCGTGCAGGGCCAGGTTGAACGTCGCCCAGTGCACCGGGACGAACAGCCCGCCCCGCAGGTCGAGGTGGGCGCTGACCGCCTCCTCGGGGAACATGTGGATCGTCGGCCAGGCCCGGTCGTACGCGCCGATCTGCATCAGCGTCACGTCGAACGGCCCGTGCTCGGCGCCGATCGTCGCGTACCCGTCGAAGTAGCCGGAGTCGCCGGTGTAGAAGACCTTGCGGCGGGCCCCCGCCACCACCCAGGAGCTCCAGAGCGTGCCGTCGCGGCGCAGCCCCCGGCCGGAGAAGTGCTGTGCGGCGGTGGCGGTGATCTCCAGCCCGGCGACCTGGTGCGACTCGGACCAGTCCAGTTCGATGATCCGGTCGGCCGGCACGCCCCAGCGGTCCAGGTGCGCACCCACGCCCAGTGGCACCAGGAACGGGGCGGACTGCCCGGCGAGCAGCGCCCGCACGGTTGGCATGTCCAGGTGGTCGTAGTGGTCGTGTGAGATCAGGATGGCGTCCAGCGGGGGCAGCTCGTCCAGGCGTACCGGCGGCTCGTGCAGCCGGCGAGGGCCGACCAGACCCGAGGGGGAGCACCGCTCGCTCCACACCGGGTCGAGTAGCACCCGCCGGCCCTCGATCTCGATGAGCGTCGAGGCGTGGCCGTACCAGACGATGTTGAGCTCGTCGGCGGCCTCCGGCGCGCCGGCGTGCTCTGGCAGCACGGATGCGCTCGGGCGCAGCAGCGGCACGGGTGCGGTCGGGCGCCGCTTCTGCTTGCCGAAGATCAGCTCGCGGAGCAGGTTGCGACCCGGGTCGGCGACCATCGTGCGGGTGCCGGCCTGGTTGTGGAAGGTGCCCTCGCGGAACTGGGGCGAACGGGCCGCCCGTTCGGCTCGGGCCCCGCTGAGCCGGCCACCGAGCGCCGCCGGGACATCCCGGGCAACCCAGGCCAGGCCCGCCAGCGCAGCCAACCCGGCCGCGCCCCGCATCCGCCGCCCGAGCGACCGTTCGACGTCCGTGCTCCGCGCTCGCGCCATTGCCGTCCCTCCGACGTGTCCGCCCTACACGGTAGTCACCCGAGCCGACCCGTGCTTGGGCGGTCGCCACGCCGGGTCGGTCGCCAGCAGCGGCGACCGACCCGGGGACGGGTTCAAGGCGTGCCCTAGCCGCCGTTGCTGGGACGCCGGGAGGTGATCCGGAACGTCGTGCCCGCGCCCGCGATGCGGTCCACCGCGGCCAGGAACTGGGGGCCCATGGCCGCCCGGGCCTGGACCGCCGGGTGGGTGGCGCCGAAGTCCTCCGGGTTGGCCTGCCCGTCGGCGAAGAGCGCGTAGGTGAGCACCGCCGCGCCGGACCGGTCGAAGATCACACCAGCCTCGTGCCGGGCGTCGCCATACCAGCCGGCCTTCGTGGCGATCCGCGCCCGCTCGTCGGAGGACATGGTGCGCCGGATGCCGTCGGTGAACGCCACCGGGGAACGCAGCAGGCCCAGCATGTACGTCGTCGAGGCGGGGGAGAGCAGGGTGCCGCCGACCAGGGCGCGCAGCAGGTCGTGCGTCTCCCGGGGAGTGCTGGTGCCGAGGAAGTACCGGTTCGGGTTAGCGACCAGCTGGACCTGGGTGTTCGGGAAGCCCTTGGAGACCAGGATGGAGTTGATCTCGGCGGCCGGGCAGACCAGGCCGCACAGCCGCACCGACGTGTCGTCGGAGACCGTCAGGAAGGTGGCCAGCACATGCCCGAGGGTCACACTGCTCGGGTACGCGCCGTCCAGGCTGAAGATGCCGTCACCGCCGGGCACCACGATCTCCGCGGTCACCTCGACCCGCTGGTCCAGGGTGAGCAGCCCCCGGTCGACCTTGTCGAGCACCGCCGTGGCGACGGCGATCTTGTTGACGCTGTACGCCTCGATCCGCCGGTCCGCGTCGGCCTCCACCGCGACCACCGGCGCGCCGGCCGGGTCGGCCACGCTGACGTACGCCTGCCAGTTGCCGCCGGCCTCGGCGCTGTGCTTGTTGAAGACGGTGGTGACCCGCCGGGCGGCCCGGGCAGGGGTGGTCGGGGCGGACTCGGTGCCCTCGACGGCGCTCGCCGGGCCAGCGGCACCGAGCACTGTGCCGGCGGTGGCCACCGTGCCCAGCCCGAGTGCGGTCCTGCGGTTCAGCCGGATAGTCAACTGTCTCTCCCGTCGTGGAGCACCGAAGCGCTTGCCGGCCCACCACCCTAGGCGAGTTGATCGATGCACGATGCCCCCGAACCGTCCCGAACAGTTCCGAACAGGTCAGCCGAGCCGCCGGCGCAGTGCGGCGACTGACTGCCCACTCAGTCCGGCCGCCCGCATCAGCGGCCCAACCAGGACGTCGTAGACCCCCGGCAGCACGGTGAAGCCGGCTCGCAGCACCACGTTGAGCCGGCCCACGGAAACGTCACGGCGGGGCCGGTCCGCACAGTTCACGATGGTTTGGGCCACCCGTTGCGGGCTGGTGACCGGTGCTGGACACCCGCACCGAGTTGGCGGTGCCGAGCAGGTCAGTCCGTACCACCTGGTCGAAGACCTGCCCGGGCAACTCGTCGAAGCGCCCATAGGCCATCACCGCACCTGCCTCGGTGACGTCGGTCGGCACGGTCAGCACGTCGACGTCGGCGCACTCCGCGCGTACCTCGGCCAGGGTCGTGGGGGCGCGGGCCGCGAGGGCGAGGCGGTCGCAGCGCTCGGCGAACGCCCGGGCTGTCGCCCGGCCGACCCCACTGGTCGCGCCGACGACCACCACCACCCGACTCACGGTTCGAGCACGACCTTGATGCAGCCGTCCTCCTTCTTCTGGAACATCTCGTACGCCTGCGGCGCCCGGGCCAGCGGCAACCGGTGGGTACGCAGGTCCTCCACGCCCAGCGGGTCGTCGTCGCCAGCGAGCAGCGGCAGGATCTCGTTGGTCCACCGGCGCACGTGGCACTGCCCCATCCGCAGCTGAATGCCCCGGTCGAACATCTCCATCAGCGGCATCGGGTCCGCCTCGCCGCCGTACACGCCGGAGACCGACACCGTGCCACCGCGGCGAACCGCCTTGACCGCGGCATGCAGGACGGAGAGCCGGTCCACGCCGACCCGGTCGGTCATCGCCTGGGCCACCTTGTCCGGCAGCAGCCCGACGGCCGCGTGGGCCAGCTTGCCCACCGGCGAACCGTGCGCCTCCATCCCGACCGCGTCGATCACCGCATCCGGGCCACGCCCGTCGACCAGATCGATCAACGCGCCCGGCACGTCGGACAGTTCGCGGACGTCGAGCACCTCGATGCCATGCCGGCGAGCCAACTCCAGACGCTCGGGCACCAGGTCCAGCCCGATCACCCGGCCGGCGCCGAGATGGCGGCCAATCCGGGCGCAGAACTGCCCGACCGGACCCAACCCGAACACGGCCAGGGTGCCGCCGGGCGGGGTGTCCGCATACGTCACCGCCTGCCAGGCGGTGGGCAGGATGTCGGAAAGGTAGAGGTAGCGCTCATCGGCGCCCGTCTGCGGGATGACGATCGGGCCGAAATGGGCCTGCGGGACACGCAGGTACTCGGCCTGCCCGCCCGGCACCGAGCCGTACAGCGAGGTGTAGCCGAACAGGGCCGCGCCCTTGCCCTCGCCGCTGACCTGGGTCGTCTCGCACTGCGCATAGAGCTCGCGCCGGCACATCCAGCAACTACCGCAGGAGATGTTGAACGGCACCACCACCCGGTCGCCCGGCTTGAGCCCGGTCACCTCCGGCCCCACCTCCTCGACGATGCCCATCGGTTCGTGGCCCAGGACGTCACCGGGCTTCAGGTACGGCCCGAGCACCTCGTACAGGTGCAGATCGGAGCCACAGATCGCGGTCGACGTGATCTTCACGATCGCGTCGGTCGGCTCCTCGATCCGGGGATCCGGCACGTCCTCGACCCGTACGTCCCGCTTGCCCTGCCAGGTCAGCGCCTTCATGTCCCTCGTCCTCTCTCGCCACCGTCTCGGGAGACTGCTACCCGGGCTCAGACGGTTGAACCGGCCGCGCTCCGGGTCGCAACGGACTTGTCTCGGCTTGGTGTCTCGGCCTCTGTGTCGGCTTGGTGTGTAGGCCTGGTGTGTCGGCTTGGTGTGTCGGCTTTCGTTGGTGGTTGCGGTTGGGGCTGGGGGCGACCGTCCCCGGCTCCGGGCGGTCAGGCTTGATCCCTCCGCCGGGAACGGTCGCCCCCAGCCCGTGGGTGGCCGCCGCCCGTACGTCCCGCACGCGTTGGGCGGGAGGATTTACGCCTTATGCCCCTTTTGCTGCCGCAGCTGCCGGGCGACCTTCACCCCATGTCGAGGGCGGTGGTCATGATCGACTCCAGGTCGCCGACATGGCGGTATCCGAGCGCCGGGACACCGCCACATCGGCGACCTGGAGTCGATCAGGCACTCGGCCGGGCTGGGCGGGGTCGGACTGGACTGGGGAGGGCGGGGTCGGTGCCCGTCGCCCGTCGCCGCACGTCCCGCGCGCGCCCGATGGCGAATTCAGGCCTTATGCACTTTTTGTTGGCGCGGCTGCCCGGAGTCCATCACCCCATGTCGAGGGTGATGGTCATGATCGACTCCAGGTCGCCGATGTGGCGGTATCCGAGCGCTTGGGCTCAAGTGGTTGTTGCAACGGGGTGGATTCTCGTCAGGATGAGGGGTCATGCCGGGGCAGAGGTTGTCGT
>NZ_JBNCKP010000025.1:0-84778 GCF_049841575.1 Micromonospora sp. DT201
GACCCCGACCCGGCCATGATTCCGAGCCAGGGATGCCACCGGTCACAGCCCAGAGCACCCCAGACCGGACAAACCACCCAGACCTGGCCAGCGGGCGAGGCCTCAGGCTGTGCAGCCGGGCATGACCCACTCCGTATCGCCGATGTGGCGGTATCCGGGCGGCGCGATACCCCAACATCGGCGACATGGAGTGGATCATGGGGGATGGCCGGCCAGCGGCGGGGCGGATACCCGGACAAAGCGCCCAATTGCCTCGGAGTCGGTGGACGGTGTCAATGTCCCGGAGCGAGACGGAGCACAGCGCCCGGCGCAGGCCGAAGGCGTCCAGGCCGAAGGCGTCCAGGCCGAAGGCGTCCGAGCCGAAGGCGTCAGCGGGCCCCGCCTCTAATCCGTCAGGCGGGAGCGCACCTTCGCGGCGCAGGCGTCCAGGACCGTTTGTGCGTCCAGCCCCAGGCTCTCGATGGCCACCAGCGCCGTGAAGGCGACGTCGGCCAACTCAGCTGCGACGTCCTCGCGGGTGTGTGTGACGCCCTTGCGCGGATTCTGCCCGAGCAGACCGATCCAGGCGGCTGAAGCCTCCCCCGCCTCCTCCGTCAGCTTGAGGATGCGGCAGGTCAGTTCGGTCTGCCCAGTGCCGTTCGCCGTGTCCAACCAGCTGCGCGACGCACGGGCCGCCTCCCAGATCGACTTGTCCACGCCGACCAGTCAACCCGACCGGCCCGCCGACCCTGGCAAGCGGGGGGTGCCAACGACCAGCGCGTGGCCGACGAGAAGGGTCGCCCGGTTGGCACACGGCTGCGGGTAGTCCTCAGCCACTCGTCGAGGCGTACGGACTGGTCTGATCGGCCGGACAGGTGCGCTTGACCGGCCGGTCAGCGCAGCCATTGACACTGATCGACCGGAGTCCTAGGTTCAGGTCGCCACCGGCCGGTAGGCAACCGTCCCGCCTGGTCGCCCCCGGGCGACATCCGTCCGATGGGGAGCATCGATGCTGTCCACACCCGTTCGTACCCTCCGCCGCCTGCTTGCCGCCACCGCGACGTTGACCCTTGCGGTCGGGCTGGCTGGTGCCGCGCCGGCCAGCGCCACCGGTCGCGACCCGAGCGGCGGCCAGCCGCTGCCCGGGTACACCATCGAGAATCCGCCGTTGGCCCCGCTGGTCGTGGGTGGCAATCCGACGACGGTACGCCAGGGCGTGCACCGCCACGCCGGGTACATCATCGAGGTCCCCGCCCGGTGGAACGGCGACCTGGTGCTGTGGGCGCATGGCTACCGCGGCCAGGCCACGGTGCTCTCGCCGGAGCCGCCGGGCTTCGGGTTGCGTCAACGTCTCCTGGAGCAGGGGTACGCCTGGGCGTCGTCCTCGTACGACCGTAACGGCTTCGACATCCGCTCCGGGGTGTTCGGGACCAAAGATCTCGCCGACCACTTCGGACGGACGGTTAGCCGACCACACCACACTTATCTCGCCGGGGTGTCGATGGGCGGGTACGTCATCGGTCGCTCCCTGGAGCAGTATCCCGGCTCCTACGACGGGGCGCTGCCGATGTGCGGGGTGCTCGGCGATCAGACGTTGCTCGACTTCTACCTGGACTACAACCTGGTCGCGCAGTCGCTCGCCGGGGTGCCGGCCTACCCCACGCCGGCTGACTATCTGACCAACGCGGCGCCCCGCATCCAGGTGGCGCTCGGTCTGGCCGGGCTGACTCCCACCGGGCCGGACACCACCACCGACCGGGGCAAGCAGTTGCGGGCGATCACGGTGAACCGTTCGGGCGGGGCACGCCCGGGTGCGGACGCGGCGTTCACGGTCTGGAAGGACTTCCTCTTCTCGATCATGGCGACGAGTGGCGGTGACTCCCCCGCCGAGCGGCCCGGTCAGCTCTCCACCAACCTGCTGACCCGTTACACCCCGAACAGCCCGGTCAACGTCAACGCCACCGTGCAGCGGGTCGCCCCGGAGAACCTCGTGCAGCGGCTCCTGCCGACGCTGACCGAGGTGCCGCGAATCGCCGGTCGGCCCACCGCGCCGGTGCTCAGCCTGCACGGCCTCGGCGACCTGTTCGTACCGTTCAGCATGGAGCAGGCGTACGCCACCGACGTGGCGCGCAACGGTCGCGGCAAGGTGGTCGTGCAGCGGGCCATCCGGACCACGCAGCACTGCGAGTTCAGCCCGGCCGAGGCCGGCGCCGCCTGGGATGACCTGGTGTCCTGGGTACGCACCGGCAAGCGCCCGGCCGGCGACAACGTGACGAACCCGGCGGTGGTTGGCCGACCCGACTATGGCTGCCGGTTCAGCGACCGGGACGCGTACGCCGCTGGCGTCGGCACCCGCCGCCTCTACCCCGCCTGCTGACACACTCGGGATACGACGACACCGGCCGGCCCCCTGATCGGGGCCGGCCGGCGTGTGTCGCCTGGTGTCACCAGATCTGCTGGACGATGTCCGCGGCCTGCTCTTCCCACTGCGCGTAGGCGTACGGGAAGGCGGACACCTGAACGGTCTGCGCGGCGGCGGTCAGCGGCAGGTCCTGCCAACCTGCGATGTTCTTGAGTGCGGTGAAGAAGGCCGTGGCGGCGTACTCCGGGTCAGTGACCTGGTCAGGCGTGCCCCAACCGGACGACGGGCGCTGCTGGAACAGGCCCTGCGAGTCGTGGTCGTTGTACGCGCCGAGGTGACCGAGGTTGTACAGCTTCGACTCCTGCAACGAGGTGGCGACGCCGATCACTGCTCCCCGGTCACCGACACCGGTCTTCTTGGCGGCGTGGACGATCGCCCGGGCGTTGGCCAGTTGCGCGTCGTCGAGCGGAATACGCGACTGCGCGCCTTCGATGCCGTGCGGAATCAGCTGGTCGCGGCTGGGCTTGCCGGCCGGCGGCTTGCCGGTGGCGGAGCCCGTGGTCAGCCCCGACTCGACGGGCTGGTCCTCTTGGTGCGCCGGGGTGGCAGCCTTGTCGGCAGCCTTGTCAGCAGTCTTGTCAGCAGCCTTGCCGGCAGTCTTGCCGGTGGCGAGGTCGATGGCGGCGACGGCGCCCTGGTGCGGTCCGGTGGTGACCGGGGCGGCGGTAGCGGTCGGCGCGAGCGCCAGACCGCCGAGGGCGGCGACACCCACCACGCTCAGCGCGGTCTTGCGGTACGAGTCCTTGGCGATGGCGGGGAGCCATCGGGTGAAGTCGACCTTCACGATGGTGGCCCTCTCGATCGTGCGGAGCGCTCCGGGGTGAACGCTCCTCGGGAGTTGTCCGCGGAAGAGGGTTTGAGCTCCGACGGTACGGGGGACACAACCGGGCTCACGTGTCGGGCATTCCGGAAATGCCGGTCCCTCGGCAACGCGCGGCCCTGGCCACTCTCGGGAATCGGACGACCAGTCCGTCTCCTCACCCGAGCGACGGCGACCGACCCGTCTCCTCACCGATCCGGGCGACAAGCGCGTGATCCACTCCATATCGGCGATCTGGTGGTGTCCCGGCACGCGGATGCCCCAATGTCGGGGATATGGAGTCGACCTCCCGCCGCAACCGGCGCCAACCCGGATCGGCGCAGGGCCATTCTTGAGCGACCTCAAGGGCACCGGGCAATCGCGGAACCGGATCAACTCACGGAACGGACAATCTCCCCGAACAGCCCCCGAACCGGACGACCGGCCCAGCCCAGGCCAACGGACCGCTCACGACTCAGGACGACGGGCGCATGATCCACACCATATCGGCGACCTGGTGGTGTCCCGGCACACGGATACCGCAATGTCGGGGATATGGAGTCGATCTCCCGCCGCAACCGGCGCCAACCCGGACCAGCGCAGGCCGGCTCCACAGCGAATACGACGAAGCCGGTCACGGCCCAGCGCGGGACAACGGACCCCGCTGGCCGACTCAGCCCGACAGGACAGACCCGGTCACGACTCAGCCCGGCACGACAGACCCGGTCACGACTCAGCCCGGCACGACAGACCCGGTCACGACTCAGCCCGGCACGACAGACGCCCGGGACAAATCATCCGACAACGGCGGGCCGGCTCAGCCGTTGCCGTCGCGTCCGGGGTGCGCGCCGTCCGACCCTGCCGGTTCGTCTCGCAGCTCCTCAAAGACGGTGATCTGCAGGTCTGCGGGGGCGTCGAGGCGGGAGTTGAGGGACTGCCACGGCGTGCGCGTGGGCGGCGCGATCTCGTTCGCCCCGGCGGCGACCAGTCGGGCCGTCGTCGCCCTGGCGTCGTCCACCTCGAAGGCCACCCGGATGCGGGGCGCGACCTGACGGCCCACCTCGACCTCGTCGATCATGCGTTTCTGTGCCGGGTTGGCGATCTCCAGGGTGGCCCGGCCGGCGTCCAGGATCACCACCCGGGCGTCTCCGTCGCCGCTGAAAGCCGCCTCCTCGGGCAGGCCGAGCGCGTCGCGGAAGAACGCGACGGCGGCCTCGTGGTCCGCTGCCTCCACCACGAGGCGCAGCTGACGGACAACGGGGACGTGCGAGTCGTCGACCATGGATGGGATCCTAAGGCCGCCTTGCCGGATCGCCGCCCGGACTCCGCCTCGGCTCGACCGCCGCATGAAACAGGCCTTGGCGTCGCGACGGCGCTAGGTTGGGACCGTTCGGGAGGGAGCAGACCGGTGGACGAGGCAGGTGGCGACGACGGGTACGTGCTGCATCCGGTGGGGCGGGTCCTCTCGCCGCTGACCGACGCGGCGAGCGCCCCCCGGCAGGGCGACGAGGGTGCGCCGACGGCGTGGTTGGTCTTCGATCCGCAGGTCGAGCAGGCCCTGCGCGACCTGCGGGTCGGTGCGGAGCTGTTGGTGTTGACCTGGCTGGACCGCGCCCGACGCGACGTGTTGGCGGTGCATCCCCGCGGCGACGAGAGCCGGCCGGAGACAGGGGTGTTCAGCACCCGGTCACCGCACCGGCCCAACCCCATCGGGCTGCACCGGGTGCGGGTCCTGGCGGTGGACGGGCTGTGCGTCGAGGTGGCCGACCTGGAGGCGCTGGACGGCACCCCGATCCTGGACGTCAAACCGGTGCTGGGCGCGGTCGACGAGCGCTGAGCCCGCCGACCACGCCCCAACCAGCAGGAGTCAGTGACCCCGGGCCAGCCACTCCTGCAGATGCGGAGCCTCCGCGCCGATCGTCGTGTCGTCCCCGTGGCCGGTGTGCACGACCGTCTCCCCCGCCAGGGTGAGCAGGCGGGTTTGGATCGACCGGACGATGGTGTCGAAATCGCTGTACGAGCGGCCGGTCGCACCGGGGCCGCCGGCGAAGAGGGTGTCGCCGGTGAACACCACACCCAGATTCGGGGCGTGGAAGCTGCACGCGCCGGGGCTGTGCCCGGGGGTGTGCAGCACCCGCAGCGTGGTGCCGGCCACCTCGATGTTCTGCCCGTCGTGCAGCTCGCCGTGCGGCGGCAGGTGCGGGTGGACCATGTCCCAGAGGACCCGGTCGGCGGCGTGCAGCAGCACGGGCGCGCCGGTGGCCTCGGCCAGCTCGGGTGCCACCCGGACGTGATCGTCGTGGGCGTGGGTGGCCAGGATCGCCCGGACCTGCCGGTCGCCCACCAGGGCGAGGATCGTGGCTACATCGTGCGGCGCGTCCAGCACGACGCACTCGCTGTCGTCGCCGATCACCCACACGTTGTTGTCCACGTCGAAGGTCTGCCCGTCGAGGGAGAACGTGCCCGAGGTGACCGCGCGGTCGACCCGGGCGGTCATCAGAACACCACCACCGAGCGGAGCACGTCGCCGTGGTGCATCCGGTCGAACGCGTTCTCGACCTGGTCGAGCGCGATCTCCTCGGTGACGAACGCGTCCAGGTCGAGCCGGCCCTGCAGGTACAGCTCGGTGAGCATGGGGAAGTCACGGCTGGGCAGGCAGTCGCCGTACCAGCTGGACTTGAGGGCGCCACCGCGCCCGAAGACGTCCAGCAGCGGCAGCTCGATCTGCATCTGCGGGGTCGGAACGCCGACCAGCACCACCGTGCCGGCCAGGTCCCGCGCGTAGAACGCCTGCTTCCAGGTCTCCGGTCGGCCCACCGCGTCGATCACGACATCGGCACCGAAGCCGCCGGTGGCGGCACGGATCGCCTCGACGGGATCGGTTTCGGAGGCGTTCACAGTGTGCGTGGCGCCGAACTTGCGGGCCCAGTCCAGTTTGCGGCTGTCGGTGTCCACCGCGACGATCGTCGTCGCGCCGGCAAGGGCCGCACCAGCGACCGCCGCGTCCCCGACGCCGCCGCACCCGATCACCGCGACCGAGTCGCCGCGGGTGACGTTGCCGGTGTTCATTGCCGCGCCCAGCCCGGCCATCACCCCGCAGCCGAGCAGACCCACGGCAGCCGGTCGGGCCGCCGGGTCCACCTTGGTGCACTGCCCGGCGTGCACCAGGGTCTTCTCGGCGAACGCGCCGATGCCCAGCGCCGGGGCCAGCTCGGTGCCGTCGGTCAGGGTCATCCGCTGCTTGGCGTTGTGGGTGTTGAAGCAATACCACGGGCGACCCCGGCGGCAGGCGCGGCAGACGCCGCAGACCGCACGCCAGTTGAGCACCACGAAATCGCCCGGGACAACGTCGGTGACGCCCTCGCCCACCTGTTCGACGATGCCCGCCGCCTCGTGACCGAGCAGGAACGGGTACTCGTCGTTGATGCCACCCTCGCGGTAGTGCAGGTCGGTGTGGCAGACGCCGCAGGACTGGATCCGGACGATCGCCTCACCGGGCCCGGGATCGGGCACGACGATGGTGGTGACCTCGACCGGCGCGCCCTTACTGCGGGAGATGACTCCCCGGACTTCCTGGCTCACTTCGCCTCCTGCTGGTGGTGTGCGGCAGGGCCGGGCGCCGGGTGGGCAGATGCGCCACGGGCTCGGCGGTGGGCCCCCCGGCGAACCTACCGCGACCACCACGGCCAGCCCAGCCGGCCCGGCGGGTTATCGCGAGCAGTCCGGGGTACGCGGGCCCCATTCGACCACGGCCATCGGGAGTGACCATGAAGCTCGCGCACCTGCCGCTGCGGGTCAGCATCGGCGCGTACTTTCTCAACTCGGGTCTGGAGAAGCGCAGCCTGGAGGGTGCCGCTGCGGAGGGCATGCACGGGATGGCGGTCGCCGCCATGCCGCAACTCGCCCAGCTGGATCCACCGCGCTTCGCCAAGCTGCTGTCGTACTCGGAGATCGCGCTGGGGGGCGCTCTGCTCGCGCCGTTCGTCCCGGCGCCCCTGGTCGGGCTGGGTCTGACGGCGTTCGGCGCGGGCCTGATCCAGTTGTACCTGAAGACGCCGGGGATGCGGGAGCCGGGCAGCATCCGACCGACGCAGCAGGGCGCCGGGATCGCCAAGGACGTCTGGCTGGTCGGCGCCGGGCTGACGCTGGTGTTGGAGGGGCTGACCCACGGCCGTCGGCGCCGGTGATCGCAGCCTGAGGAGCTGCGTTGACCGTTCCGCGTTCGGTGCGGCCGTTCTACCGGCCAATGAGGCCCCGTCGCCGCGACGAGCCGCACCGGGCGGCCACCCCGTTGGAACTCTTCTTCGACCTGTGTTTCGTGGTGGCGGTCGCGCAGGCGGCGAGCAGCCTGCACCACGACGTCGCTGAGGGGCACCTCGGCCACGCGGCGACAAGCTACGCCATGGTGTTCTTCGCGATCTGGTGGTCGTGGGTGAACTTCACCTGGTTCGCCTCGGCCTACGACACCGACGACGATGTCTACCGGATCACCACGCTGGTGCAGATCTCCGGGGCGTTGATCCTGGCAGCCGGGGTGCCACGCGCCTTCGCCGGCGGCGATTTCGCCGTCATCACCTACGGGTACGTGGTGATGCGGCTGGCTGCCGTCGTGCAGTGGAGTCGAGCGGCCGCCGGCGACCCCACGCACCGCCTGGCGGCGCGCCGCTACGCGATCGGCGTGACGGTGGTGCAGCTCGGCTGGCTGCTGCGGCTGGTGCTGCCCGCCGAGTGGGGCATCGCGTCGTTCGTGCTGCTGGGGCTGGCCGACCTGCTGGTGCCGGCGGTGGCCGAACGCCCCGGCATGACCCCGTGGCACCCCCGGCACATCACCGAGCGGTACGGGCTGTTCACTCTGATCGTGCTCGGCGAAGCGGTCCTGGCCATCTCGATGGCCATCCAGACCGGGCTCGACGCCGGTGAGCATGGCCTCTGGTCGCTGGCGGCGGCCGGCGCGGTCATCGTGTTCGCCCTCTGGTGGCTCTACTTCGACCGGCCGATCGAGGCGCCCTCCCGGCTGCCGTACTCCCTGATCTGGGGTTATGGCCACTACCTGATCTTCGCGGCGATCGCCGCGATCGGTGCCGGGCTGGGGGTTTGGGTGGATGTCGAGCGGCACCGCACGGACATTTCCGGGATCACCGCCGGGTACGCGGTGGCCACCCCGATCGCCGTCTTCCTGCTCACGGTCTGGGTGCTGCACGTACGCCGCCAGCAGCACGGCGTGGTGGTCGTCGCCTTCCCGGTCGTCGCGTTGCTGGCCCTGCTCGCTCCGCTCGGACCAACCCCGGTGTACGTGCTCGCAGCGCTGCTTGTCGCTCTCGTGACGCTGACCGTGCTGGTGCGCCGCGAGGCGGTGCTGGCACAGGAGGAGAACCGGCGCGGCACACCACAGTGACCGCGCCGCCGGTCACGCCGGCGCGGTGACCTCTGCGGCTCGGGAGAACCGCACACCCGCGTCGGTGAGACTGCCGTGCCGCATCAGCAGCACATCGCGGGGGTAGTTCTGGTGCAGCCGCCACGGCGCGGTCGCACCCTGCTTGGGCAGCGCGTCGACGGCGCGCAGCACGTAGCCGGAGCGCAGGTCGATGAGCGGCACCCGCTCGGCATCGGGCGGTGGGAGCGGGGTGACGATCTGCTGGTCGGTGCGGTCCAGGTGGCGCAGCAGTCGGCAGACGTAGCCGGCGACCAGGTCGGCCTTGAGCGTCCAGGACGCGTTGGTGTAGCCGATGGTCAGGGCGAAGTTCGGCACGCCCGACACCATCATGCCCTTGTAGGCGACGGTGCTCGCGAGGTCGACGTCGACGCCGTCCACCCGCAGCGTCAGGCCACCGAGGGCGAGCAGGTTGAGCCCGGTCGCGGTGATCACGATGTCGGCGGGCAACTCCGCGCCGGAGGTCAACCGGGCACCCTGCGCGGTGAAGGTGTCGATGGTGTCGGTGACCACCGACGCGTTGCCCTGCCGCACGGCCGTGAACAGGTCACCGTCGGGTGCCACGCAGAGCCGCTGATCCCACGGGTCGTAGCGCGGCGAGAAGTGCCGGTCGACGTCGTACCCCACCGGGAGCCGGCCCCGCGCGGCCCGGCGCAGCATCCGCTTCACCAGGCCGGGCGCACGCCGGCTGAGCTGGAAGTTGACGGTGGACAGCAGCACGTTCTTCCAACGCACCACCGGATACGCGGCCTTCGCGGGCAGCCAGCGCCGCAGCGCGCCGGCCAGCCGGTCACGCGAGGGCAACGCCATGACGTACGTCGGGGAGCGCTGGAGCATCGTCACGTGGGCGGCCCGCTGCGCCATCGCCGGCACCAGGGTGACCGCGGTGGCGCCACTGCCGATCACCACCACCCGCTTGCCGGTGTAATCGAGGTCGTCGGGCCAGTGCTGCGGGTGCACCAGCCGCCCGGTGTACGCGTCGACCCCGGGCAGGGGCGGCGTGTAACCCTCGTCGTAGCGGTAGTAGCCGGTGCAGGCGAAGAGGAACGAGCAGGTCACCACCACTGCCTCGGTGGTGTCGATGCGTTGGGCGTGCACCGTCCACCGGGCGGTGGCGCTGTCCCAAACGGCGCGCAACACCCGGTGGCCGAAGCGGATGTGCCGCTGCACGTCGTACTCTCGGGCGGTCTCCCGGACGTACTCGCGGATGGTCGTGCCGTCGGCGATGGCCTTCGGAGCGGTCCACGGCTTGAACGAGTAGCCGAGGGTGAACATGTCCGAGTCGGAGCGGATGCCCGGGTAGCGGAACAGGTCCCAGGTGCCGCCGATGGCGTCGCGTGCCTCCAGCACCGCGTACGTCTTGTCGGGGCAGTCGCGGCGCAGGTGGCAGGCCGCCCCGATGCCGGACAGGCCGGCGCCGATGATGAGCACGTCGACGTGGTCGGAGGCCATCGAGTTCCTCCATCCGGGGCGGTGGACGGACATTAACACCGCGCCCGGATGGCAAGAAACTAGTCGGACACCTTGGTGGACGTCATGATCCAGTTGGTCTCCCAGGTCTGCTCGCCGTCGACGGAGAACGCCTGTTCCCAGCGGGCCGTGGTCGCGCTGATGTCCGACCAGATGAACCGGCAGCGCACCGGCCGCCCCTCGTGCTGGTCGTCGGCGTAGAAGCGGCCGACGCCGTCGACGAAGCGGCCCACCATCGGCGGCTGCCCCAGCACGCCGTCGACGCTGCTCATCCAGTAGATCGACCACTCCTCGCGCACCGGGTCGAAGATCCGGACCGTGGCGCCCGCGGAACCCCTGGTCGGGAAGGTGATCTCGTCGAAGTTGCCGCCACCACCGAAGAAGCTGTGCGCGACCGACACCCCCGGAAATTCGTCCCACTCGTCGGAGCCCACCAACCGCTTGCGCAGCCGCCGGTTCACCACGTTCCACGTGCCCACATAGAAGTCGAAGTCGCCCATCAGCGGCCCACCGGCCCTTCCGCTCGTGTGTCGTCCAGATATCCAGCCAGGTTGGGGTGGTCCGGCGCAAGCATGTGGTGGACCCAGGCTGCCCGCTCGTGCTCCAGCACCGCCAACTCCCACACGCAGCCGACGGCGGGTCGACGTACCTCGACGAAGTGGGTCGGGTCGTCGTCCGGGCAGTTCAGCGCCGGTTGCCCGGCCGCGGCGACGCGGACCTCCAGCGCGTTGTCCCAGACCCAGGTGTACGCCAACAGATAGGCGCCGGTGTCCGCGCCCCGGTGCAGCACCACCCACCCGGCGGGCGGAGTTCCGTCGTCGACGACCTCGGCCAGCAGCGCGGGCAACATGTCGTACGCGGCCTTCTCCACCTCCGGTTCGAGCGGCCGTTCCGGCTGGTCGATGTGGTAGCGCTTGAGCTGCCGGCCGTCCACCACCACCGGTCCGGGCGTTCGTAGTTCCTTGTCGCGAAATGCCATGCCGGGACGGTAGGACCGGTCCCCTGACAACTAGTGTCAGTGAAGTGCGGGCTTCTCGACTTCTTTCCCTCCTCCTGCTGCTCCAGCAGCACGGCCGGCTGACCGCCACGCAACTCGCCGAGCGGTTGACCGTCTCCCCCCGCACGATCTACCGGGATGTGGAGGCACTGCACGCCGCCGGCATCCCCCTCTACGGAGAGGCCGGGCACGCCGGCGGCTACCAACTCGTCGACGGCTGGCGGACCAGACTGACCGGGCTGACCGCCGAGGAAGCCGACCGGCTCTTCCTCGCCGGGCTGCCCGGCCCCGCCGACGAGTTGGGCTATGGCGACGTGGTGGCCGCACTGCAACTCAAGCTGCACGCCGCCCTCCCCGCGCCGCTGCGCGACCGGGCGACCCAACTCCAGCAACGCTTCCACCTGGACACTCCCGGGTGGTATGCCGACGGTGACGCCTCCCCCGAGCTGGCCCGCACAGCCGAGGCGGTCTGGCGGCAGCACCGCATCGAGGTGCGCTACCGCGGCTGGAACGGCGAGGTGACCCGGGTGTTGGAGCCGTACGGCCTGGTGCTCAAGGGTGGCCGCTGGTACGTGGTGGCCGACCAACCCGGCCGGGGC
Source organism: Micromonospora sp. DT201 (assembly GCF_049841575.1). Lineage (NCBI taxonomy): Bacteria > Bacillati > Actinomycetota > Actinomycetes > Micromonosporales > Micromonosporaceae > Micromonospora > Micromonospora sp. DT201. The sequence continues at coordinate 11,698 of NZ_JBNCKP010000025.1, forward strand.
GCGCCGGCGACCTACCGGGTCAACCAGATCCTCGCGCTGACTCCGCTGACACAGGAGTTCGACCGACCCGCCGACTTCGACCTGCCGGCCTGGTGGCGGGCGCACGTCGTGCAGTTCCGGGCCCGACTGCACCGCGACGAGGCCACCGTCCGGCTCTCCCCCGCCGGGCGGGCGCGACTGCGGGAGATCGGCAGCGACCCGGTGGTCACTGCGATGGATGCCAGCGCCGGCCAACCGGACGCGCAGGGCTGGGTGATCGCGGTGCTGCCGATCGAGTCGCTCACCCATGCCCACGGCGACCTGCTGCGCCTCGGCGCCGACGTCGAGGTGCTGACCCCGATCGCGCTACGCGAACGCCTGGCCGCCACGGCGACCGGGCTCGCCGCGCTCTACTGCCGATAACTGGACGGCCGCGTCGACACACCACCAGCCGAACCATGATCGGGCGTGACGTAGGTCGCTCACGTTGGCCGCTGGCACCGGTCTGGGAGACTCTGTGATCGTGGACGCGCTCTCGGTACGGGGACTTAGCCGCAACTTCGGCAACCTGGTCGTGCTCGACGACGTGAGCTTCACGCTCCCGGCGGGCAGGATCGCGGTGGTGCTGGGCCCCAACGGCAGCGGCAAGACCACCCTGCTGCGCTGTGTGGTCGGCGCCGACCGACCCGACGCGGGCGAGGTGCGGGTGCAGGGCCGCCGCGCCGACGAGACCGACCCTGAGGTGCGAGCGCTGGTGGCCGCCGCCCTGGACGACATCGACTTCTTCCCCGACCTGTCCGTGGTCGAGCACCTGGAGCTGGTCGCGTACGCACACGGGGGTAACGCCGAACCGGTCGAGGAGGTCCTCGCCGAGTTGGGCTTGGAGCCGGCCCGTGACCAGCTGCCGGTGACCCTGTCCAGCGGGCAGCGCCGCCGGCTGGCGCTGGCGTCGTGTTTCGTACGGCCACGCCGGGTGCTGGTCCTGGACGAGCCGGAGCAGCGGCTGGACGTACGCGGACGGCAGTGGCTCGCCGACCGGCTGCGCCGGGAACGGGACGCCGGCACCGCCGTGCTGCTGGCCTCGCACGACCCGGAGCTGATCGACGCGGTCGTCGACGAGCGCATCGAGATCGGCCGGTGACCGCCCCACCGGCCACGATCGCCGACCCGACGACCGGGGTGCCCACCGCCCGGCAACTGCGTGCGCACCTGCGCCGGGCCCGCAGCCGGCACCACGACCATTCGCTCGGCGATGTGCTGGGTGACGCGTACGTCATGGTCCTGTTCGTGGGCATGTACGGCTGGTTCGCGATCAGCGCCAGCCGCGACATACTGGATTCCCCGACGGTGGGGCAGGCTGAGCCGGGCGTGCGGTGGTGGCTGGCGGTCGCCGCGCTGCTGGCCGGCGCAGGCCTCGCCTGGCGTGGCCTGCGCGCCCTCGGCCCGCTGCTGGTCACACCGGCCACGCAGAGCTGGGCGACAAGCGCACCGGTGGACCGGCGGGCCTGGCTGGCACCGCGCTTCGTCATCCTGCTGGTCGGTGCCGCGGCGGGCACCGCGACGCTCGGGGTGGCCGTGGCGGCGCTCGGCGGTGTCACCGACCCGGCCGCGCTGGGCTGGGCGGCAGCAGCCGGCGCGGGATGGGGTGCGGCGGCGCTGGCGCTCAGCGTCGTCGCCCAGAGCAACAGCACGGGCCGACGGTGGCCAACGGTGGCCGGTGCGGTGCCGATGGTGGCGGCCGCCGTCCTCACCACCGTGGTGGTGCTCGTCGGTCACCTCGGCGACGGGCTGCCCCGGCCGGCGGCGATGCCGACCGTCGCGCTGTTCGCCCTCGCGGTGCCCCTCGCGGGTCTGGGCACGATCCTCGCGGTACGCGCACTGCCCCGGGTCGACCGGGCCACGCTGACCACCGGCGCCCAGTTCGCCAACGCTGCGGCCACGGCCACGATCCTGCTGGACCCGAGCCTGCTCGCCAGCCTGGTGGAGAGCCGGCGCTGGCGGCGGATCGGCCGGGTTCACAGTCGCCGGTTCCTGCCCGGCCCCGGCTGGTGGGCGCTGCTGCAGGCCGACGTACGCCGGCTGCGCCGCCACCCGAGCGCCCTGCTGATCTGGGCGGCCCTCATCGGAGTCCAGTACGCCGCCGCGCTCGCCCTGCCCGGGCTGGCCGGCGCCGCACAGGTGGTGTTCGCCTACCTCGCCGCCAACCGGCTGACCGGCGGCCTACGGTCGATCAGCCGCTCAGCCGGGCTGCGCCGGGCGCTCGGCGGCAGCGACGCCCTGCTGCGCGGGATCCACGTGGTGGTGCCGGCGATCGGCGCGGGCCTGTGGTGGTTGCTGACCATGCCGACCGTCGACCCGGGGCCGGCCTCGCTGGCACCGACGCTGGCGCTCGGAGTGGTGCTCGCCGTGTTCCGGGCCGGCACCCGCCCACCGATCGACTACGGCGGCGCGACGGTCAACACGCCGTTCGGGATGATCCCGATCGACCTGCTGCGTCAGGGCTCACGCGGGCCCGCGCTGCTCGCCGTGCTGGTCCTGGTCCAGCTGTTCCTGGGCTGAGCTCCCATGCCCATCCCCGCCATCCGGGCCCCGGGGGACGCACCCAGGTCGGACGCCGCCTTTGCTCTGCTTCAATCCAGGCAACACCCAGTGTCCGGATATCGGACGTGCGGTGTTGCCTCGGCTGAAGCAGAGCAAAGGCGGCGACGCGCATCTTGTTACCCCGCTGGCGAAGAGGCGCGCGGCGGCTCCGGCGGTGATCAGGAGGCCCGGCTGCGTCAGGCGGTGTCGCCGGGAACGAGGTGACGGTAGCCGGGGATCGTCTCGGCGAACCAGCCGGCGACGCTGGCCAGGCCACGCTCGTTGAGCTGCGCGTCGTGGATCGGGTACGTCGCCGCCGCGCCCACGGCACCAGCGAAGCGGATCGCCTCGTCGAGGCGCAACCACGACCCCTGGGCCGGGACGAGCAGGGTGTGCACCGGCTCGTCCGGCACGTGCAGCGAGTCGCCCGGGTGGTAGAGCCCGTCGCCGATCAGGTAGCCGAGGTTGGGGCAGTCGGGCTGTCCCTCGTGAATGAACGCGTGCCGACCGCCGTGGGCGCTGACCTCGATGCCGGCTGCCGTGAAGCGCTGCCCGGCGCCGACCCGGGTGACCGGCAGCGGGGCGAGATCCGGCAGCCGGGCGCCCTCGGGGGCGTACACGGGGACACCGAGGCCGGCCAGCCGCAACACGTCCACGTGGTCGGTGTGCTCGTGGGTGATCAGGACAGCGTCCGCGCCGACCAGGGCGCGAGGCTCGCTCCACGTTCCCGGGTCGACGACCAGCACCCCGCCGTCGTGCTCGACACGGACACAGGCGTGGGTGAATCGGGTGATCCGCATCCCGCCGACGGTACGTCGGGCGGTCAGCGGGCGGTCAGCCCCGCCGCCCGGCCGACACCCGAACGATGTACACGAACTGCACACCGAACGCCACCACCGCGACGAGCACCCCGGCGAGGACCGTCAGCACGCCCCCGACCCCCGCCGCCGCGGCCACCAGGGCGATGCCGAGCCCGCTCAGTACCGCGTTGACCGCACCCACCAGCGCGGCCGTGGTCAGCAGGAACTCCCATCGCCCCGGCGTCGTACCGACCAGGTTCCAGGCCGTGCTCATGGCGTCGTCGGCCATCACCGCGTCGGCGAAGAAGTCATGCTCGGCGGCGAACCGATGGTGGTAGTAGGCACGGATGCGCTGGATCCGCCGCAGGTCCAACGAGTTCTCCACGGTGGTCTCCACCAGCCGCAGGAACGTCAGCACCCCGATGATCACCAGGGTGGGCAGCACCGCGGCCAGGTAGGGCCGGACCACCTTGTCGTTTGTGGCGACGAAGCCGAGGCCGATCAGTGCCGCCGACAGGACGGACAGGAAGATGGTGGCGCGGCCGGTGGCCTCGGCGATGGTGCCGGCCCGGGACGTCTGCAACGCGTAGTGCTCGGTGGTCAGGGCGGTGAGGAGCGCCTTCTCCCGTTCACCGTCGTCCATCCCGCCCACCCTCCGCAGTCGCCCGACACCGTTACCGTCACCCTATGAGCGGTGGAGGTGGTCCAATCGGCGAACTGACCGACCCCGAACGGGACAGCGCGCAGCAAAGCGGGCACGTATTCTCCGAATTCCGGTGATCACCTCGCAGCGGTGGCGCCGACCGACGGCGGAAGGGGACCGGATGCCCGGGTGGGCTGGTCGGGGCGGGCGGCAACGACGCGCGTTCGTCGTCGGAGGGTCGCTGCTCGTGATCGCCGCCCTCATGCTGCTGGCCGCCTGGCTCAGCACCGGCTTCCTCAGTGACCTGCTGCTCAACCTCGGTTCCAGCGTGGTGCTCGCGGCCATCTCGTACGTCATCTTCGACCCGCTGTTCGAGGAGGCCCGCAAGGCGCGGGTGCAGGAGCACCTGAGCTTCGACCAGCAGACGTTCGTGACGCGGCTGCACCGCTCCGGTCGCCGGGTGCGCATCCTCGACACCTGGACGATCCTGCTGGAGCAGCGGTACCGCGAGGAGACCCTGACCGCGATCCGGGCAGCGCTCGCCAACGGCGCCCAGGTGCAGTTGCTCCTGCTCGACCCGGACTGCACCGCTGCCCAGCAGCGCTCCGAGGAGCTGGAACGGCAACGGGTGGACGTCCCGCGACAGATTCGCACCAACCTGCGCCACCTGGCCGCCTTCGCCGACGCCCTCGACTCCCGGCTGCGGCACCGCCTACAGGTCCGGCTCTACGACGCGTCCCCGTCGATCCAGCTCTACCAGTGGGACGGGCGTGCGCTGATCTCGTTCTTCCCGATCGGAAAGTTGTCGTTCAACGTGCCTCAGTTGGAGGTGGACATGGACAGCCCGTGGGGCGGGTTCGTGCACGCCCGGTTCGAGGAGCTGTGGGAGCACGAGCAGGCAACCCTGGATCTGGAGCGGTACTGGTCGGTCACGGTCACGTTGCGTCACGATGGCTCGGACGTGGTCGAGGTGCGGTTGCCGTACGCGACGGTGGACGGGCAGCACTACGTCGACTGCCGCGGGTTCCGGGTGACCGCGCCGCTGACCATGCGAGCCGCGTTGCCGCCCCGCGCACCCGGGGTACCCCCTGCGGTGTTCACACTGGCTGAGCCAACCGACGGGGACCGCACGCCGCCTGCCGTCGTGGAACGGCACTTCGACCAGAAGTACGGGCATGGCGACGGGGATCGGGAGATCTACCGCCTGGTTCCGCCACCGGGTGGCCCGCGTACCCCGGCACCCCGCGCCGCTGCGGCTGGTGACGCGCACGGACGGTAACCCCAGAATCGCCCGGTCGGCGCGGCGCGGCGTAATATTCGAGGCCCGCTCTGACGGTCAGGAGGACCATCCGCGTGTCGCCCAACCCCGCACCGGCCCAGCTACGCGCCGACTGCGAACGCTGCTTCGGGCTGTGCTGCGTGGTGCCGGCCTTCGCCGCGTCGGCGGACTTCGCCATCGACAAGCCGGCCGGGCAGCCCTGCCCCAACCTGCGCCCGGACCACCGTTGCGGCATCCACACCGACCTGCGGCAACGCGGATTCGCCGGTTGTACGGTGTTCGACTGCTTCGGTGCCGGTCAGCAGGTCGCCCAGGTCACCTTCGGCGGGCGGGACTGGCGCGACGCACCGGAGACGCTGCCGGGGATGGCGGAGGCGTTCGCCGTGCTGCGGCCGCTGCACGAGCTGCTCTGGTATCTCACCGAGGCGGTGGCGCTGCGCCTACCGGCCGACCTGCGCGACGGGTTGGAGCGTGCTCGTGCCGAGACCACGGCGCTCACCGAGGGTGATCTGACGCAGCTGCGTGCCGTGGACGCCGGCGCACATCGAGACCGGGTCAACCCGCTGCTGTCCCGGGCCAGCGACGCGGTCCGCTCTCCGGGGGGTGCCGACCACCGGGGTGCCCACCTGATCGGCGCCGACCTACGCCGGGTCGACCTACGCCGGGCCAACCTGCGCGGGGCGCTGCTGATCGGCGCCGACCTGCGTGGGGGCGACCTGAGCCTGGCCGACGTCACAGGCGCGGACCTGCGCGGGGCCGATCTGCGAGGCGCGGACCTGCGGGCCACCCTCTTCCTGCACCAGGCCCAACTGGACTCGGCGCGGGGCGACGCACGTGCCGGGCTGCCGGCGACGCTCACCCGGCCGACGCACTGGACGGCGTTGCCGCTCACCCCGCTACGCCAACCGTCCCGGGCCAACGCACCTGCCCGGCGGAGCCGGCGCCGCTGAGCGCGAGGTTTCGGCCCTGACGACGCCGGGTAGCCAGCGCCGACGCGGACCGGCATCGACGGGGGGCACGGCGTGGGCTACCGAAAGCGCGACGGTGAGCTGCCGGGTGACCCGCAGCACAGCGAGGACGAGGCCGGCCAGGTGCCGTTGGTGCAGGTCGAGGCGGACACCGAGGTCCCTCCGACGGACGGCACCGACGTACGGCCGGACATCGTGACCGAGGACGACAACTCGGGTGTCGCCGGCGGTTCGTCCGGCAGCAGCGGCGGCGGTTCCAGCATGCCCGGGCATCCGGACGCGACCCGCTGACGCAGGGTCAGCGGCTGGCCGGGGCCGCCGAACGTGCCTCAGTCATGCCCTTGTTGGCCAGCCCGTCGGCCCGCTCGTTCTCCGGGTGCCCGTTGTGCCCCTTGACCCACAGCCAGGTGACCTCGTGCCGCTCGCAGGCCGCCTCCAGCCGCTGCCACAGGTCGGCGTTCTTGACCGGCTGCTTCGCGGCCGTCCGCCAGCCGTTGCGTTTCCACGACGCCAGCCAGCTGGTGATGCCGTTGCGGACGTACGTGCTGTCGGTGTGCAACTCCACGGTGACCGGCCGGTTCAGGCTCTCCAACGCCTGGATGGCCGCCATCAACTCCATCCGGTTGTTGGTCGTCGGCGTGGCCTCGCCGCCGCACAACTCCCGCTCGTGGTCGCCGTAGCGCAGCAGCGCACCCCAGCCGCCCGGCCCGGGGTTGCCACTGCACGCCCCGTCGGTCCAGATCTGCACGCCTTTGCCGGCCACCGCGTCCACCATGCCCGGCAACCTACCGGTCGGTGCCGCCACCCTCCGTGCTCGGGGGGCCGCCGCGCCGAGGCGTCGGCACCGCACACGGTGCCCCACTCCCGGGGCAGCTCTACAGGCGGCGCAGGAGACGACGCCGGTCAGGTCAGACGGGGTGCTCCACCCGCGCCGGGCTCCGAGCCCAGCGGGTCGCCCACCACCGCGGGCGGAACGGCCGACGCCGGGCGGGTCGGGCGCAGCCGGTCGCGTACGCGGTGCGCCGCGTCGCCAGCGGTGGCGGCGATCATCGGCAGCAGCCGGGTCGAGTTCATGATCGCGACCTCCTCGGCCGGGGTGGTGACGCCGTCGAGGAAGCGCAGCACCCGCTCGGCCGGGTTGCGGTCGAAGAGCCGGTCGAAGAACTCGGGACCGCCCACCCCGCCCCGGTCCAGCGCCCGCAGGGCCACCGCGTCCATCCAGCGGTGTCGGCGCGGGTACGCCGCCGCGGGCACCGGCGGTCGGCCTGCCGCGAGGGCGCGGGCTACCTGGTCGGCCTGGCGGTACATGGCGGAGAACGTGAAGCCGGTGGACGGGCGGGTCGCACCACCAGCCGTGCCGAGCCGAATCACGCGGGGTGAGGGGTGGGCCAGGAACGGCGCATCGGTCATCGGGATCACGCCGTTCTCCACCTCGCGTACCCGCAGCCGGTGCGGGTCGAGTTGAAGCAGGTCCAGGTAGCCGGCCAGCGCCGCGTCGTATCCGGCGTCGCTGAGCAGACTCGGCGAGAACTCGGTGTACTCGACAAGCGCGTACCTGTCGCTCACCGGCAGCACGTACCCGAAGGAGACGCCTCGGGACGGCTGCGGGGTGCGGAAGTCCATCAGCACGGCACGCGCCGCGTCGAACGTGGCCCGGTCGGCCTCCAGCCACCAGCCGCGGAAGTGCTGCAACCACGTCGTCCGCCCCGCCCGTTCCGGTGGGCGGGGCCGGGAGTCGAGCACCCAGCCGGCCCGCACCCTCTGCCCGTCACCGACGCGCACCAGCACCCGTGTTCCGTCGTCGGTCACCGTGTCGGCGGGGGCGAGGATCCGGGTGGCGTCCAGCCGGCGCTCGGCCTCGGCAGCCCGGTCGTAGACCGGGCCGGAGCGGAGCATGGCGTACCGCAGCGGGGTCAGGTCCAGGACACGGCGGCGCGCCGCGGTGGCCACCTCGACCTGCTGCCAGCTCGCGCTGAGCAGCGGGTCCAGGTCGTCGTCCGGGTGGCCCCAGAACGCCCAGGTGCGGTCCTGACCGCGCCGGCGCACCGGGTCGACGACGGCGATCCGCAGGTCGCGGACATCGTGCCGGTCCAGTGCGGCGAGCAGCAACGACGCCGCGCCGCCGCCACCGAGCAGCGCGACGTCGACGTCGAGCGGCGCGGCAACGGTCACCGCACCACGCTGCCACACCGTAACCGCGGCGGCCAGGTTGACATGCAACCGATTGGTTGCCTAGGTTGACAGGCAACCAATCGGTTGCGCATGAAGGAGGGCTGATGGACGAGGCGTTCCGGGCGCTGGCCGATCCGAGCCGGCGTCAACTCCTCGACCGGCTCAACGAGCGCAACGGCCAGACCCTGCGGGAGCTCTGTGCCGGGCTGGCGACCACGCGGCAGGCGGTCAGCAAGCACCTGTCGGTGCTGGAGGCAGCCAATCTCGTCACGACCGCGCGGCGCGGCCGGGAGAAGTTGCACTACCTCAACGCCGCCCCGATCAACGCCATCGCCGACCGGTGGCTCAACCGCTACGACCGCGAGCGGGCGTCCGCGCTCGCGGACCTGACCGCAGCATTGGAGCGCCAGCCCATGGAGAGCCCTACGTTCGCCTACACCACGTACGTCACCACCACCCCGCAACGCCTGTGGGCCGCGCTCACCGAGCCGGCGTTCACCCGCCGCTACTGGGGTGGAGTCGCGCTGGTGTCGGACTGGCAGATCGGATCACCGGTGCTGTGGCAGGACGCGCCGGGCGACGAACCTCGTGACCTCGGCCAGCGGGTCCTGGTCGCTGAGCCATACCGGCGCCTCTCCTACAGCTGGCACGGCTTCCAACCCGAACACGCCGAGCATTTCGGCTGGTCCGCCGAGGAACTGGCCGCCCGGCTCGGCGAGCGCCGGTCGAGGGTGACCTTCGAGATCGAGCCGCACGGTGCCTCGGCCGTCCGGCTGACCGTCATTCACGACGACTTCTCCCCCGACAGCGAGATGCACCGGGCGATCAGCGGTCAGCTCGACGGCAGCGGAGGCTGGCCGGAACTGCTGGCCAGCCTCAAGACCCTGCTGGAGACCGGCGAGCCGATGCCCGAACCGCCCCAGGCCGGCTGACTTGTGCGGATCGTGGATAGGGCGCGAGGCGAAATCACGCCGGCCGGGTAGTGCATTTCCGCCGTCGTCGGCAATACCTCGCCTTCGACCCAGGGGCGACAGCCCGACCGGGACGGACATCGATCGGAGCACCGGTGCCGGTCGGGCCGTCCGGGCCTTTCCGCAGCTCTCCCCGCCTTCGGGTGGACACGTGACGGCAACGAGGATTTCTCATTTTCACCTGATCGGGGGCCCAACCCACCTAGTGTTGGGCACACCGGTGCTAGTCACGGAGTTGGCCACCCGAACGACGTCCCACGCAGTCAGCGGACGAAAAGTGAGGGAAGACGCGTATGAAGGTCTCAACAGCACTCTGCTCGGCGGCGCTCGGCGTGGGCCTCGGCACGCTCCTGCTGCCGGGCGCCGCACTGGCCGACACCACCGTGTCACCGGCCACCACCCCGGTCGGTGGGACCGTCGTGCTCACCGCGACGACCTGCAACCCGAAGTCGGGTGACGCCATCTTCCGGGTCACCGGCCCCAACCGCGACGAGAACGTCCGATCCACCACGGCCGCCCCTGGCGGCGGCCTGAGCGCCGAACTCTTCACCGCCGGATTCACCCTGGGTACGTACACGGTGGCGGCGACCTGCGGCGACGGCAGCTCGGCCGGCAGCTCGACATTCACCGTCACCCCGATCGGCGGCGCACCGGCCGGCTTCGGCGGTGACAGCCGCGACAACGGCGCTCTAGCCGCTGGCGGCACGCTGCTCGGCACCGCCCTCGCCGGCGCGGTGATCCTGATCCGCCGGCGACGTCCGGTGTCCACTGTCGCCTGATCGGCGACTGTTCCATCCCTGAGGACGGGTGCCCGCGCTGGTGACACCGGCGCGGGCACCCCGACGATTCCGTACGGAGGTGCCCACATGTGGTGGCGGCGGACCCTACCGGCCGTGGTCGCCCTGCTCGGCGTGACCGGGCTGGGGCTGATCACCGTCGGCCTCACCGCCGACCCGGCGCAGCCACCACGACCGCCGGCCGACGCGCCGAGACGCACCCACCCCGCACCGGACCTGGCGCCGCTGCCACGCGCCGCGCCGGTCCGGGTGCAGATCCCCGCCATCGACGTACGCGCGGAAGTGGTCCCGGTCGGCGCGGACGCCGCCGGGGTGCTGGAGGTGCCACCACTGGATCGGCCCACCCTCGCCGGCTGGTACCGGCACGGGGTCAGCCCCGGCGAGACCGGCAACGCGGTCCTGGTGGGGCACGTCGACTCACCAGCCGGCCCGGCGGTCTTCTTCGACCTCGGCCGGCTGCGCGCCGGGGAGCAGATCCAGATCACCCGCGCCGATGCGCAGGTCACTACGTTCACTGTGGACGACGTCCGCGCCTACCCCAAGGATCACTTTCCCACCACGCTGGTCTACGGCCCGGCGGACGCCGCCGGGCTGCGCCTGATCACCTGTGGTGGCCCCTTCGACGCCACGAGCGGCAACTACGTCGACAACGTCGTCGTCTTCGCCACCCGCACCGCCTGAGCGACGTCGCCCGGCTGTCGGGAGCCGTACCCTGCTCGGCAGAATGCGATGACACCATCCCTGCGGGCACCGCGATCGGGGCGGTGCGCCGGCGACGGGGAGGCACGCGGTGGATCAGCGACCGGTACGCGACCGGACCGGTGGAGGCGTACGCGCCCTGGCCCGTCGACTGCTCGGCCGGGTCGAGGGAGATGCCCCCACCCCTCGCCGGTCCAACCCGGACGCCGTCGTCGACTGCGCTGTCTACGTCAACGGTCGACGCGAGCCCGGCCAGCGGCACTACGCCGACGCGTACGCCCGCGCCCGGCACAGCCGCGACGCCTTCGTGTGGCTGGGCCTGCACGACCCGGGCCCGGCCGTGCTCGCCGCGGTGGGCCGGACCTTCGGCCTCGACGAGTTGACCGTCGAACAGGCGCTCGCCGACGGGCACCGACCCACCGTCCAGCGCCACGGGCCGGTCACGCTGCTGGTGCTGCGCACCGCCGGGTACGTGGAGCACGAGGAGTTGACCGACACCTCCGAGGTGATCGACACCGGGGACGTGATGGTGCTGCTCGGTGACCGCTTCGCCATCACCGTGCGGCACGGCGCTGCCGGGGCGCTGCGCAGCGTCCGCGCGGACATCGAACGCCGCCCCACGCTGCTGGCCGCCGGACCGTGGGCGGTGGCGTACGCGGTCTGCGCCCGGATGGTCGACTCCTACCTGGAGGTTGCCGGGCACGTGGAGCGCGACCTGGAACGGGTCGAGGAGGCCGTCTTCGCCCGCGACCGCAGCACCGACATTCAGCACATCTACCAGCTCAAGCGGGAGGTGGTGGAGTTCAAACGGGCAGTCCTGCCATTGCAGGCACCCCTGCGTACGCTGCTCGACCCGGACGGCCCACCACGCGCCCTGCACCGCTGGTTCGTCGACGTGGACGGCCGGCTGAGCCGGGCGGTCGACCGGGTGGCCGCGTACGACGACCTGCTCACCTCGATCGTTCAGTCGCGGCTGGCCCAGCTCGCCGTGGAACAGAACAACGACATGCGCAAGATCGCCGCGTGGGCCGCCATCGCGGCCACCCAGACTGGCATCGCCGGCATCTACGGCATGAACTTCGACAACTTGCCTGGGCTGGCCTGGCGCTACGGCTACGCCTTCGCCCTCACCCTGATGGCGGTGACCGCCCTGGTCCTGCACCGCCTGTTCCGCCGCTCCGGCTGGCTCTAGAAGACATTGCCCGGTGCCTATTCACGGATAGGCTGTCGGCACGCCGGCAACACCCGCAGGGGGTCACGTGTCCGCCTTCAGATCCAGGTGGCCCCTGCTCTGCGCGCTGATCGGCGCCGCTCTGGTCGTCGCGGCCTGCGGTCCAGGCGATGCCGAAGTCGCGTACTGGAGTAACGCCGCCCGCCAGGACAAGGCCGTCGAGTCGTACGCGGGTGCCGAGCACTGCGGGTGGCAGGACGTGACCTTTCTGCACGTCAGGTGGCCGTTGCCCGGGCAGACCGGTGCGGCGGCGAATCGGCAGTACGTCAGGGATCCCACGGGACGGCTCGGCGCGGAGGTACGCGCCACCTACGTCCCGCGCGCCGAATTGCCGGCCGACGCCCGCACCACCGACTACACCGGGCCGGACGGGCAGCAACTGTGGTTGGCACCGAGCAACTCCGACGACCTCGCGTACGTGGTCTACCCGGATCCCCAGCGAGTAGAGGCCTGGCCTCGCACGACACAAATCCTGGGCTGCGACTGAACCCCCGGCGGGCGGGCGGGCGGGCGCGTCATCTCGTGAGCCCGGTGAGGAGCGTCAACCCGACGGTCGGCGTCCGGGGCTGGCCGGTGGTGCGGCAGGATGGCGGGGTGAGTAAGGGTGCGGCACGCCGGCGGGCGGACACGACGACGGGACGGGCCTGCCCGTGTGGCTCCGGCCGGGCGTACGCGGACTGCTGCGGCCCGCTGCACGACGGCGACGCACAGGCACCGACGGCCGAGGCGTTGATGCGCTCCCGGTTCAGCGCCTTCGCCCTCGGCGACACCAGTTACCTGCTGCGCAGCTGGCACTCCTCGACCCGGCCCGCCCTCCTCGATCTGGACCCGGGGCAGCGGTGGACCCGACTGGAGATCGTCGAGACCGAGCGGGGTGGCCTGCTCGACACCGCCGGCACGGTCACGTTCCATGCCCACTACCGGGACGCGGGCCGGCCCGGCGCGTTGACCGAACACAGCCGGTTCGTTCGCGAAGACGGCCGATGGGTCTACCTCGACGGCGACCAGCCCTGACGGAACGGCCAACGGGCCGATGTACATGCGCGGCTTCCGGGACCTCGACGGCCACCAGTGGTCGTTCCTGCACCTGTCCTCCTGAGCGCGCTCCCGGCGGCGACCACACCGGCCGCCGCCGGGGCCCCGGTCAGTCAGGGGCGTTCGCGGCAACCGCCGCGACACCGGTGGGCACCGCCGCGGTGCGCCGGCGGCGGGTCAGCACCACCAGCCCCACGATGAGGTACGGCCCGGCCGTCACCGCGAACGCCACCGCGTTGCCGGCCGCCGTGGCGAGCAGTCCAAAGAAGGCGTACGTCCCGATGATCAGCGCGTCGGTGGCCATCCCCGCCATCGAGGTGACGGTGGCCCGGCTGCTGCCGGTGATCCGGGCCTGGAGCCGGGCGTCGGCCAGCACGGTGGCCAGTTGCGCGGCCCCGAACGCCACGGCGAGCAACACGAACCCGGCCGGGTGCGCAAGGAGCGCGCCCCCGGCCAGCGCGACGCCGACCAGGCCCAGCAGAGCGGCGTAGCCCCGCTGGCTCAGGCGCTCCCCCGCCGGGGCGAGCAGCCCGCCGACGGTCACCCCGGCCCAGAGCAGCAGGAGCAGCAGCGGCACGGCCTGCGCGCCGACGCCGACGTCCAGGGCCAACAGCGGGGTGAACTCGTCCAGAGCACCCCAGTCGGCGGCCACGACGGCGACCAGCAGCACGGCGGCCCGTACCGGCGGGCGGGTGCGAACCTGCGCCACCCCGGCCCGCAGCGTGTCCCACCAGCCCAGGTCGCCGTCGTCGTCCGGATCGGTTGTTGGAGCAGCCTCCAGCTCGCGTTCCCCGGGCACGGCGACGGCCGGTGGGCGGTGCTCCGGAAACCGAGTGGCGACCACTGTGGCGAGCAGGCAGGCGAGCACGCTGGCCGCGCCGACCAGCGGGTACCCACCGACGGCGAACACCGGGCCGGCGAGCACCCCGGAGCACACCACGCCCAGCACACCCGCCGTGCGCGCACGGCCGAGCACCCGGGCGTAGCGCCCGACCGCGCCGAGCCGGTCCAGCTCGGTCCAGACAAGCGCCTCCAGCGCGCCGGAGACCAACGCGCCGGCGGCGCCCCAGAGCAGGAAACCAACGGCGAACGCCGGGTACGACGGCACCAGCACCCACAGCGCGAAAGCGGCAGCGGTCACCAGCGGAGCGAGGCAGAGCAGCAGGCGGCGGGACACCACGTCGGCCCACGCGCCGGACGGCACCTCGAACAGGATGCCGGCGGCCGACCAGACGACGAAGAGCGACGAGATCTGCCCCACCGACAGCCCGGTGTCGGCGAAGAACACCACGTACAGCGGGTAGAGCAGGACGAGGTCACTGAGGAACGCGTACCCGTAGAGGGTGGCCGTCAGCCGGCGGACCGCCGGGTCGGGCACGCGCGAGGCGAGGTGGATCATGAGGCCTTCCCGTGGGAGTGGAGACGGACACCGGTCGAGCGGTGCCCGTGGCGGCCCACGGGATCGGTCTACGCTGCGGGATCAATGTCGCCAGGTCATGCCGCGATGCTAGACGCGCGGCGTTGGTGCCGGCCAGCGTTTTCGACCTGTCGGACAGCGCGCGAACGGGGTGGGACCCCGGAAGAGACCCCACCCCGCTGGTGCCGCGCGGCGGGTCAGCGCCGGTTCGGGTCGAACGGTGGGATGACGGTGGTGGCCTCGCTGTCGTCGCTGGTGCGCTGGCCGGGCACCGCGCCGCCGGCGCTCACCACCTGGGTCGTGTCGGCGTCGCCCCGGCCGACCACCTGCGTCGTGTCGGCGTCGTGGTCGACCGGCCGGGTCACCTGCGTCGTGTCGGCGTCGTGGCCGACCGGCCGGGTCACCACCTGGGTGGCCTCCGGGTCGGCAGGGCGGGTCACCACCTGGGTGGCCTCGGGGTCGGTGGCGACGGTCGACGGCCGGGTCGACTCAGCAGCCGGTCCGGTGGTGACCCGCGAGAGTCGGGCCTGCTCGGCCTCGGCATCGCGGCGGCCGTCCCGGTAGGCGCGGGCGTGCGAGGCGATCAGCTGCGACTCTCGCTCGGCACGGGTCAGCCACCCCTCCCACCGGCTCTGCATCGGGCGGATCAGGCCACCGCCGACCCCGACGACGAGGATCCCGCCGACGGTGGCCAGCACGGCGATCAGCACGGGAGTGGTGACCGCCGTAGCCACGCCGATCTGGTTCAGCGCGGCGATGACGCCGAGGCCGAGGATGAACACCGAGGCGATGTTGGCCAACACCCGGCCGTACGACAGGCCGCTGAGCGCACCGCTGATGATGTCCTTGACCGCGTTGGCGATGGCGGCGGCGACCACGACGATGACGATCGCGACGAAGGCGCGGGGCAGCCACGAGATCACCGCGCCGAGCAGGTCGGAGATCGGGTTCGGCCCCCAGATGCCGAAGGCGAGCTGGAGGGTGAACAGCAGCACGGCGTAGTAGACGAGCTTCGCGACGATGTCGCTAGCGTCGTACCGGGAGCGACTCAACGCCCGGCGGACGCCGCCGCGTTCGACGGCGCGGTCGAAGCCCACCCGCTCCAGGACCTTCTCCACGATCTTCAACACGGCCTTGGCGATCAGCCATCCGGCCACCAGGATCGCCAGGAAGGCGACGGCCTTGGGCACGAAGAGCATCACCGAGCGGAGGGCGTCGCCCACCGCATCGCTGACGTTGTCACTCATGTGGTCATTCCTTTACACGGGGCAGCCGGGATGGTCGTTCCCCGACCTACCCCCGACCCCGCGCACGGAAACGCCTGCCACTCACGGCCCGGATGATCAATTCGCGCGCCGGATCCTCTAGCGCGCAGGCGAGCTTTGGCAATATCCTCCGGAGCACGTGCGGCCACTGGAGCTACTTTTCAATCCCCCGCCGTCGGCCGCAGGAGGAGATGTCATGCACGTCGACCATTCCGAAGTGGATCGCCGGACGCTGCTACGGGCCGGTCTCGGCGCCGCCACAGTCGCCGTCGTCGGGAGCGAACTCGCTCTCCCGGGCGTGGCCCACGCCGCCCCCGGCACTGACCTGGACTGGATCATCAGCTGTGACGAGTGGGCCGCCCGCCCACCGAAGGACCCGCTGTCGGTCAGCGCCACCGCCACCAACAAGATCATCGTGCACCACATGGCGTTCCCGAACGTCACCGACTACTCCCGCGAGCAGGCGGTGAAGCTGGCGCACGACTGCCAGGACCTGCACATCGACCGTAACGGCTGGTCGGACAGCGGGCAGAACTTCACGGTGAGCCGGGGCGGCTACGTGTTGGAGGGCCGCCGGGGCAGCCTGGAGCGACTCGAAGCTGGCGACCTGCAGATGATCTCGGCGCACTGCCCGGGCGAGAACGGCCGGGCCATCGGCATCGAGAACGAGGGCACCTACGTCACCGAGACGCCGCCAAAGGCACTGACCGATTCGCTGGTCAAGCTCTGCGTCACCATCTGCCGGCAGTACGGGCTGCACGCGCACGACATCTTCGGACATTGGGACTTCCGCACCACCGAGTGCCCGGGCGCCGCGTTCTACCGGCAGTTCCCGGATCTGCGGCGGCGGGTCCACGCGGCCCTCGGCACCAAGCTGGGTGACGTGCCGGCGCGCCGCTGGCCGGACCTGTGGCGCTTCGTCAACTCCCCCTCGGTCCGGGTCGTGCAGCACCTGCTCGCGTACCGGGGCTACGCGGTGACGGTCAGTGGCACGTTCGACGCCGCGACGGTGACCGCCGTGCAGGACTGGCAGGCCCGCAACGGCATCCCGGTCGACGTGGACGCCACCCTCACCCCGCCCACCTGGGAGACGCTGGCACCGGAGTTGAACCAGCACGCCACCGGCGCGCCGGTCACGGCCGTGCAGGAGATGCTCGCCACCAAGGGGTACGCGGTCACCGTCACCGGAGCGTACGACCACGCCACCCGGGAGGCGGTGAAGGACCTGCAGGCGCTGCACGGCCTGCCCCGCAACGGCAAGGTCAGCACGAGCACGTGGTGCACGATCGTCGGCGGGTCGGTCCGCCAGTCGTACCAGCACCGCTGATCCGACGAGGACGACGGCGGCGGTGCGGGGTGTGCCCGCACCGCCGCACGGCGTATCACCAGCGCAAACCCGCGCGCGCCGGTTTGGCCCACGCGGTGGGCGGAAAGAGTGCCGGGCATGAGATGGGCCCGTCGAGCCGTACCCGCTGTCGCCGCCGCCGTCGCCGCGCTCGCCGCGCGTGATCTGCTTCAGCGCGACCACGCGCTGCTACGCAACTTTCCGGTGCTCGGCCGCGCCCGTTACCTGTTGGAAGCGGTCGGGCCGGAGCTGCGGCAGTACATCGTGGCCGGCAACGACGAGGAACGACCGTTCACCCGCGACCAGCGCCGCTGGGTGTACGCGTCGGCCAAGCAGGAGAACAACTACTTCGGCTTCGGCACGGACAACGACATCGAGCACACCCCCGGGTACCCAATCATCAAGCACCGCACGTTCGGCCGGGCGGTGCCTCCGTCGACGCCGACGGCCGGGCACGACGTGCGGTTGCCCTGCGCGAAGGTGCTCGGCGCCGCCCGTCGGCGGCCCCGCGCGTTCCGGCCGGAGTCGGTGGTCAACATCTCCGGGATGAGCTTCGGCTCGCTCTCCGGCAACGCCATCGCCGCGCTGAACAAGGGGGCCGCGCTCGCCGGCTGCCTGCAGAACACCGGCGAGGGTGGCCTGTCGCCGTACCACCGCAACGGTGGTGACCTGGTCTTCCAACTGGGGACGGCGTACTTCGGCTGCCGGGACGAGCAGGCCCGGTTCAGTCTGGACCGGCTGAAGGACCTGGTCTCCGGCGCACCGGTGAAGGCGTTGGAGATCAAGCTGAGCCAGGGCGCCAAGCCGAGCCTCGGTGGGCTGCTGCCCGGGGCGAAGGTGTCCGCCGAGATCGCCGCCACCCGGGGCATCCCGGCTGGACAGGACTGCGTCAGCCCGTCCCGGCACGCCGAGTTCTCCGACTGCGACAGTCTGCTCGACTGGGTGGAACTGCTGGCCGCCGAGACGGGCCTACCGGTCGGCATCAAGTCGGCGGTCGGCGACCTGGGCTTCTGGCAGGAACTGGCCACCCTGATGCGTGACACCGGCCGGGGCATCGACTTCGTGACGATCGACGGCGGCGAGGGCGGCACCGGCGCCGCGCCGCTGATCTTCACCGACTCCGTGTCGCTCCCGTTCCAGCAGGGCTTCTCCCGGGTGTACAAGGTCTTCGCCGAGCACGACCTGCACGAGCAGGTGGTCTTCGCCGGCAGCGGCAAGCTCGGCCTGCCGGACAACGCGATCGTGGCCTTCGCGCTCGGCTGCGACATGGTCAACGTCGGTCGCGAGGCGATGCTGTCGATCGGCTGCATCCAGGCGCAGAAGTGCCACACCGACACCTGCCCCACCGGTGTCGCCACCCAGAACGCGTGGCTCACCCGGGGCCTGGACCCGACGTCGAAGTCGGTACGGGCGGCCAACTACCTGCGGACGTTGCGCCGCGACCTGACGAAGGTCGCCGAAGCCTGCGGCGTGGAGCATCCCAGCCTGATCGGCACGGACGCCGTGGAGATCCTGGACGGCCGCACCGGCTCCACCCCACTGCACGAGGTGTACGGCTACCGGCCGGACTGGGGTCTGCCCTCGCCGGCCGACCAGGCGGAGATCGTTCGACTGATGACGGCGCAGGCACCACGGGGCGGCAGCGCCCCGCCGTCGGCCACCGCCGTCGGGTGAGAAGCTCGGCAGGGCGTGGCCTCGGAACGGGGCCCTGCGCCCCCTCCGCCCGTGGACCGAGCGGAGGGGTCGTGAGCTACAGGAGCCCGTGCCGGTCTGCCCAGCCGCGTACCGCCGCCGCGATCGCCTCCGGCTGGTCCTCGGGGGCGTGGTGCCCGGCGAGGCCAAGTTGCTCGATCTCGAGTTCGGCGACGTTCTCCGCGCACCAGTCGAGCATCTCCGGTCCCATCATCGCCCCCGGGCCTGGCAGGAAGGCGAGGAGCAGCTTCGGCACGTCGGCGCTCGCAGCCAGCCAGGCGTCGTACCGCTCGACCCGGGCCACCACGTCGGCGGGCTCACCGCCGAGTGGCATGGACCGTGGCCACTGGAGCAACGGCCGGCGGCTTTGCGGCGTCCGGTACGGCTCGAGGTACACCTTGAGATCGTCGTCGCCGAGGCCGCTGGCGACAGTGAACGGCAGCATCTGCGTGAGGAACACGTTGTCTTCGAGGATCATGGTCTCACCGACGCCCGGCGTTCTGATCGACCGGAACAGGTCGCGGCCGCCCTCGGGGAACTCCTCCCACGCCATCGGCTTCACGATCGTCTCCATGAACGCCAGGCCCCGCACCCGCCCGGGGTGCCGCGCGGCCCAGTCGAACGCGAGCGCGCCACCCCAGTCGTGGCCGACCAGCACGATCTCGTCCAGGCCGAGCGCATCGAACCAGGCGTCCAGATATCGCGCGTGGTCGTCGAAGGTGTACGCGACGTCGGGCTTGCCGGACTCGCCCATGCCGATGAGGTCCGGTGCGAGCCGCCGACCGGAGCCGACGGCCGGCATGATGTGCCGCCACAGGTATGAGGAGGTGGGATTGCCGTGCAGGAAGACGATCGGGCGCCCGGTGCCGAGCTCCCGGTGGAACATCGTCGAGTCGAGAACAGCAGTGGTGGGCATGACATGACCTTTCAGAGGTTGAGGCTGAGGATGCGGTCGACCGCGATCTCGATCACGACGCGGTCGGGTGGGGCGGGCGGCGCGGTCAGGTACCGGCTGAGGTAGCGGCGCGCACCCTCGGCGACCCGCGCCGCGTCGTTGGACATGGTCGCGGTGCCTTCGAGGGTGATCCAGCGGAATCCCTCGGCCTGACATACCGCGACGCGGTCGCTGGGGGAGCGCGCTACGTTGCGGGCCTTGCGGCTGGAGGCGACGGTCAGTACCCGGGCCAGGTTGGTGGCCGGGTCCCAGGTGAACCGGACGGCCGTGACGTGCGGCGAGCCGTCCGGCCGCAGCGTCGTCAGCGTGCATTGGTGCGGCTCGGCGAGGAACGCCGCGGCCCGCGCCGTCAGCGACCTCACCGCCGCTTCGTTAGGGCCTCGAGCTGCGGGCGGCGTCATTTCTTCTTCGCGATGGCCTCGCGCCAGATGAGGCCCGCGATGCTCGGCCTGACCTGGGTGGTGATCACCGCCATCGCCCGCCGGACGAACCGGTGGTCGGTCAGCTGCGCCACCATGCTCGCCGCCAGATCCGCGCGCGCCGTGAACAACCCGTCTGCGACGTTCTCCTCAACGTGGTAGCTCGTGACGGTCGGGTGGTCGAACAGCCCGGACGGCCGGGCGACCGTCCAGTCCAGGTCGCTGTTGCGGACGAGGGCCTCCATGCGACGCATGTCCTCGTGCGCGGTGCGGCCCAGCCTGCGGTTGATCAGCGGGTCCATGATGTTGTTGAAGAAGAACTCGCCGGTCGGTCGCCACGTCGGATCCATGACGCTGGAGCTGATCGTGACAAGCCGCTTCACCCCGTGACGGTGCATCGCCGCCACGATGTTCGCGTTGCCCTGCGAGTACACCGTGATCGGTTTTGGGGAGAGCGGGACCCCCAGGCTGGATAGGACGGCGTCGCTGCCGGCGACGGCGCGTTCGACGGCGTCGGGGTTGGCGACGTCTGCGGTGACGACGGTGAGGCCGGCGCGGGGCTGGATGCTGCCTGGGCGGCGGGTGACCGCGGTGACCTCGTGGCCAGCGGCCAGCGCCTGCTCGGTGAGCTGGCGGCCGGTCGGGCCGGTGGCGCCGAAGACGACAGTGCGCATGTGTTCGCTCCTCGTTGCGGGGGTGGTGGTTTGACGGTGCCGCGGGAGGAGCGCAATATTCAACTGTGCTGAATAAAACGCGGGGCCGGCCCCGCGGCAACCCCGACACCAAGGCCCGCATCGCCGAGGCCGCCCGCGAGCTGTTCCTGGAGCACGGCTACAAGGGCACGACGGTCCGCGCGGTCGCCGCCGAGGCGGGCGTCGACTCGGCGCTCATCAGCTACCATTTCGGCTCCAAGAAGCGCCTTTTCGGCCAGTCGCTGAACCTGCTGTGCGTCGAGTCCACCGCCCTCGACCAAGCCCTGCAGGGTGACCAGGCCGGCCTCGCCGACCGGCTTCTCACCTCCGTCACAAGCCTGTGGGACGCCACCGCGCCCACCGAAAACCGCATGGCGTTGCAGGACGACGACACGATGCGCGCTTTCCGCGACTACCTGGAAAGTGAGCTGCTCGTCCGTGTTGCTGAATTTCTCGGCGGCCCGGACGCGACGGAGCGCGCCACCGCGGCGGTCGGCGTGATCGGCGGCCTGATCTTCACCCGGTACCTCAACCCGATCCGTTCCATCGCCGCCCTGCCCTCGGCCGAAGTGCGGCGCATCTTCGGGCCGGCCCTGCGGGCCGCCCTGCACGCCCGAGCCCGCCAGCGCTGAGCCCGGTCAGCCAGGGCGGTGGCTCCTGGTGGTGACGGACCGCAGCGCCGCGGCAGTCGAGAAACACGTGGAGCCGGTGCCGGGGCACACCTTAGGGTGGCGCGGTGCTGATCAGACGCGAGACACCCGCCGACGTCGACGCCATCCGGGCGGTGCACGCCGCCGCTTTCGCCAAGGCGGACGGCAATGGCGTACCCGTCGAGGCGACCCTGGTCGACGCACTGCGCGCCGACGAGGACTGGCTGCCCGCGTACTCCCTGGTGGCGACCGACCCGGGCGGCCAGGTGGTGGGGCACGTGGTGGCCACCCGCGCTCGGGTGGCCGGTGAGCCGGTGGCGCTCGGGCTGGGACCGCTCGGTGTGCTGCCCGACTGGCAGCGCCGAGGGGTTGGCGGGGCGTTGATGCACGCGGTGCTCGGCGCGGCCGACGCCCACGACGAGCCGCTGGTGGTGCTGCTCGGGCACCCCGACTACTACCCGCGGTTCGGGTTCCGGCCCGCCGTCGAGTTGGGCGTCACCCCGCCGCAACCGTGGGGTCCCCAGTTCTTCCAGGCCCGACCGCTGAACGCGTGGCGGGAGTCGATCCGCGGCGAGTTCCGTTACGCCCGCCCGTTCGAAGATCTGTGACCCAACCCCACCTCCGCCGACGACGCGCCAGCGATCTCGACGGCTGCGTCGCGGGGCTCGCGGAGGTTCACCGGGTCGACGGGTACCCCATGAACTGGCCGGCCGACCCGCACCGGTGGCTACGTGAGCCGCACGCGGCGCGCGCCTGGGTCGCCGTCGACGCCGAGGCGGCAATCGTCGGCCACGTCGCGGTGCACCGGCTGCCCAGCCCGGTGAACGGGGAGCCGCCTGCCCGGCCAACCGCCGAGGTGGCTCGTCTCTTCGTGATACCGGCCGCCCGAGGGTTGGCGCTGGGCAGCGCGTTGCTGGCTCGGGCCCGGCAATGGGCGGGTGCACGTGGGACGGATCTGGTGCTCGAGGTGACCTCCGCCGACGCCGCGGCCGTCGCCCTTTACGAGCGGACCGGTTGGCGGTGCACCGGCACCAGCACAGCACCATGGACGGCCCCTGACGGCGGCCCGGTGGCACTGCGCCACTACATGCTGCGCGGTGACGCCGCACCAGCCATCGCCGCGAGGCGGCGGGCGAGTTGGGCGGCGGCCTCGCGTAGTTCCGGAGGCTCCAGCACCTCGGCGTCGTAACCCAGGCGGGCGACCTGCGCGGCGACCCAGTCCAGACCTTCGCCGCCGATGACCAGCACACACCACCCGTCGCGATCGTCCTCGACACGACCCACCTGCGGCGGGATCAGGTCACGCACCCGGTCGGCCGGGGCGTGCACGCGTACCCGGGCGAGATACCGGTACGGCGCCTCGGTCACCGACCGCTGCACGAAGGCGACCGGATCCGGGTGTACGCGCGCCCGGAAGCGCCACGTCGTCGCCACCGCCGCCCGCATCCGGTCGAGGCGGAACGTACGCCAGTCGTCGCGGTCGACATCCCAGGCCATCAGGTACCAGCGGCGGCCTGTCGTGACCATCCGGACCGGCTCGGCCGTCCGCTCGCGCTCCCCGCCGTCGCGGCCGGCGTACTGGAACCGCACCCGCACGGCGTCCCGGCAGGCCCGTGCGAGCGTCATCAGCAGCTCCGCGTCGATCTCGGCCACCGGGCCGATGAGGGTCTCCGTGGAGCCGTGCACCGCCCACACCTCGGCGCGTAGCCGCGACGGCATCACCTGATCGAGCTTCGCGAGGGCCCGCAGCGCTGCCTCGCCCGCCCCGGCGACCGTGCCCCCTGAGGCGAGCCGCAGGGAGATCGCGGTCGCGATCGCCTCCTCGTCGTCGAGGAGCAGCGGCGGCAGCCGCGTGCCTGCGCCGAGCTGATAGCCGCCGCCAACGCCTGCCGTGGCGTGCACGGGGTAGCCGAGCGTACGAAGTCGCTGCACGTCGCGGCGGACGCAGCGGTCGGTGACTCCCAGCTCGGCGGCGAGTTCGGCGGCCGTCCACGACGGTCGACGCTGCAGCAGCGACAGCAACCGCAGAACCCGCTCGGTCGTCGCCTCGACGGTCACGCTCCGATCGTTGCACACATAGCGGAACGACCCTGTCCGCTATTTCCGACAGGATGCAGATCATGACCGACCAGATCAGGAAGCAGGGAGCTGACATGGCCCGCGACGTACAGATCACGTTCGACTGCGCCGACCCGGCCGCGTTGGCGGTGTTCTGGGCCGAGGCGCTCAACTACCAGCTGCAGGCCCCGCCCGGAAACTTCGAGTCTTGGGAGCAGGCGCTGGAAGCGATGGGTGTGCCGCCGGAGAACCGTAACGACGCGTCGGCGGTAGTCGATCCCGAGGGCGCGGGCCCCCGTCTGTTCTTTCAGCGGGTGCCGGAGCACAAGCAGGTGAAGAATCGCGTACACCTCGATGTGCGAGCCGCTCCTGGGCTGGAGGGCGACGAGCGGATGGCGGCCCTGGAGGCGGAGGCCGATCGGCTCGGCTCGCACGGCGCCACCCGGCTCGATCGCCATGAGCCCGCTCCCCCGCTGGCGGCGGGGCACATCGTCATGGCCGACCCCGAGGGCAACGAGTTCTGCCTCGACTGATCGGCGTTCACCCAGCTCACTGCCGTGAGGGCCGGATGCCATGCGAACATATGTACGTGTCGTCCGGCGCCAACATCCTGCACGCCGACCTGGACGCGTTCTACGCATCGGTCGAGCAGCGCGACGACCCGCGCCTACGCGGGCGGCCGGTGATCGTCGGTGGCGGCGTGGTCCTCGCGGCCAGCTACGAGGCGAAGGCGCGGGGCGTCCGCAGCGCGATGGGCGGCCAACAGGCGCGCCGGCTGTGCCCGGACGCGATCGTCGTGCCGCCCCGGATGTCGGCGTACACGGCGGCGAGCCGCGCGGTCTTCGAGATCTTCCGGCAGACCACCCCGCTGGTCGAGGGGCTCTCCATCGACGAGGCGTTCCTGGACGTGGGTGGCCTACGGCGCCTGGTCGGGCCCCCTGCCGACATCGCCGAGCAGCTGCGCCGGGAGGTCCGTGAACGGGTCCGCCTGCCGATCACCGTGGGCGTGGCCCGCACGAAGTTCCTGGCGAAGGTGGCCAGCGGGGTGGCGAAGCCGGACGGGCTGCTGCTGGTCGCACCGGACGCCGAGTTGGCGTTCCTGCATCCGTTGCCGGTCGAGCGGCTGTGGGGCGTCGGCCCGGTCACCTCCGCCAAGTTGCGGACACATCGGATCCGCACCGTCGGGGAGGTCGCCCGGCTCGGCGAGGCCGCTCTGGTGTCACTGCTCGGGGCGGGCGCCGGCCGGCACCTGCACGCGCTGGCCCACAATCGCGATCCCCGGGCGGTGCAGGTCGGCCGCCGTCGCGGTTCGATGGGCGCGCAGCACGCGTTGAGCCGGGCCCCGCATGCCCTGGTGGAGCTGGACGCCATCCTCGCCGGTCTGGTCGATCGGGTCAGCCGGCGGATGCGGGCAGCCGGGCGGTCCGGTCGTACGGTGTTGCTGCGGCTGCGCTTCGGCGACTACACCCGGGCGACCCGCTCGCACACGATCGGCAAGGCGACGGCCGACACGGCGTCGCTGCTCGCCGCCGCGCGAGCGCTGCTGCGGGCCGCACTGCCCGAGATCGATCGCCGTGGCGTGACTCTGATCGGTGTCTCGGTGGGCAACCTCGACGACAACCCAGTGCAGCCGGAGCTGCCGTTCCACCGCAACCCGGGTGCGGAGTTGGACGCTGCGGTGGACGCGGTCCGCGACCGATTCGGATCGATGGCGCTCACCCGGGCGGTGTTGCTCGGTCGAGACCCGGGCGTCGAGGTGCCACTGCTGCCGGATTGACCGATCCGCGTGCGGTGTCCCCG
Source organism: Micromonospora sp. DT201 (assembly GCF_049841575.1). Taxonomy (NCBI): domain Bacteria; kingdom Bacillati; phylum Actinomycetota; class Actinomycetes; order Micromonosporales; family Micromonosporaceae; genus Micromonospora; species Micromonospora sp. DT201. Next base: position 37,145 of record NZ_JBNCKP010000025.1, read on the forward strand.
CGCCGAACTGCGATCAGAGACACATCACAGCAGGTCGGCGGTTTAGCTGGCGGCTGACGGGTGACCCTTGAGCAGTACAACCTGACGAGGGGGGACCCAGGATGTCCGACGACACCAGCAACCGACCGAGCCGTCACGCCGAGCGGCCCGACGACGTGACCGACCCGCTGCTCTGGCAGCTGGCGATCGACGTGCTGAGTGCCCACGAGCCGGACGACGAGGGTCACTGCCGCAACCTCCAGTGCGCTGGGCAGTCCTGGCCGTGCGCGGCCCGCAACCGCGCCGAGCAGTCGCTGCGGCTGTCGCGTAGCACCCCCGCGTCGGTCGAGGACGTCAGTGGCGAGGCCGGCGCGGGCTGGCCCGGGGAGAGCGCGGTTCCGGCACCCCGGTGGGGTTGGAACGCCGGCCCGGTGGCGTCGCACCGAGGGCCGAAGACGTCCGCCTCGGCGGCGTGACGACGACCCGTCCGGGACACGGCCGCTTGGGCTGATCGCAGCACACCCCCGAACGCTCGGCCGCTGACCCGGCCGAGCGTTCAGCTGTCGTGACGGAGCGTTCAGATGTCGTGACGGAGCGTTCAGATGTCGTGACGGAGCGTTCAGATGTCGTGACGGAGCGTTCAGATGTCGCGGCGGAGCCAGGCCACGATGCGGCGCAGCAGCTCCACGTGCTCCGGCGACTCGTACGACCGGACGTCGTGACCGAGTGCGCTGTAGACGATCCGGCTGCTCCCAACGGTGCGCGCCCAGACGAGCGGGTGGGTGTCGCCTCCCTCGTCGTGGACGTAGAGGGGCTCGACGTCGACGCCGTCGATCAACTCCAGGTCGGTGTAGCGCTCGTCGAAGACCTCGAAGTCCCCGAGCCCGGTGCTGATCGGGTGCTCGACACCACTGCGCCGGACGAGGCTCGGGCCGATCGGCGGGTGGAAGCTCCGACCGTGTTGCCAGGCAGCGCCGACCGTGGATCGCCAGCTCGCCACCAGGGGGAACGCGAGCGTGGCGCTGTGTATGGCGAGCAGGCTGCCGCCCCGGGCCAGGAAGCCGTCGAGGACGCGGGCGAAGTCCTCATCGTCGGGGATCAGGGTCTGACGGTCGGCGCTGGCGTTGACCACCAGCAGGCGTGCACCGTCGAGTGCGGCGTCGAGTTGGTCGACGGACGTCACGACCGTCACGGAACCCGGGTCACCGATCAGCGTGGCCAGCGTGGCGCTGGTTTCGGCCAGCGGGTGCCAGGGGTCGGCGTGCGGGCCTTCCCCGCTGAAGATCACAGTGTCGAGAGGCATGACCCGCTCCACTCATCATTTGGACAATTTTCGAAATCCCGAATTGAAGGCTTACACCATGGGAACCGACTTCAAGCCCGGACCCCGGGCCGAAGCCGGCGCGTTCGCCCACTGGAACCGCTGGTGACAGACCACCGCCGTGCCCCAGCCAGGGCAACGACCAACAGGACCAGGGACATAAGCGGAAACCAATCTCCCGTACGCGAATAGACCGTGCCCCACCCCGTCGTCGCAGTGGCCGTGACCAGCAACTCCGCGTCGTCGCCGGTGGCCTCACCCACCATCTCGCCGCCGGGGTCGGTGACCGTCAGCCGGCCGAGCGCGGCGGCGCGGACCACGGTGAGACCGTTCTCCACGCCACGGACCAGGGCCATCCGGCTGTGCAGCCAGCCGTCGGAGGTGAAATCGAGGGCGGGGACCAGCAGCACCGTGGCGCCCTGCGCCCGATACCGCCGGACCAGGCCGGGATAGTCGAGGTCCTTGCAGATCGCGACACCGAACCGCCCGTCCACGATCACATCCTCGTCACCGGGCGTCAGCCAGTCCTCCAGGCCCGGGACCATATGCTGTTTGTCGTACGTCGTGGTCGTCCCGTCCGGGTTCAGCACCAACGCGACGTTGCTCGCCGTGCCGGCCCGCCGCAGCACCGCGCCGACGACGACCCGCGCCTCGGTCTGCTGGAGCGCGTCGACGAGCAGGGGCAGCGTCGAGTCGGTCACGGCGAACACCTTCTCCGGCAGTACGACGATCCGTGCCCCGCGGGCGACAAGTCCCGCGACTCGCGGAACGTAACGGGTGAGCAGGTCATGGCCGAGCGGTTCGTCGATCGGGAGCCCGTCCTCGGGCTGTCGCAGAGCGACGAGGCCGACGGTCAGCGGCTCGGCGGGGTCGGGGTTGCGGCTCAGTGACCAGCCCGACCATCCGCCGGTGCCGAGCAGGAGGACGAGCAGGCAGGTGAGGGCGCGCCGAGGGCTTTCACGGTGCGTGGTGGGACGGCGATGCAGGCTTCCGAGTAGGGCGGCGAGGGCGATCGGGACGGCGAGGAGCAGGTAGGTGACGCCCCAGACGCCGGTGAGCGCGGTCAGCTGGATGATCGGGCGGACGTCGGCCTGCGTGTAGGCGAGGCTCCACCACGCACCGTTCGGGAGCAGGCGGGACGCGGCGTATTCGCCCAGCACCCACAGCGACGGCACGGTGAGGATGGCGGTCACGGTTCGTCCGCGCAGCAGCAGTGCTCGGGCGAGCAGGACCGTGCCGCCGGCCATGCCGAGGCCGAGCAGGACCACGCCGGCGACCACGGGGACCGGTAGTCGCAGGGTGCCGAGGTAGTACCCCAACAGGCCGAGCTGACCGATCAACCAGGCCAGGACCGTCGCGCAGAGTGCGGTCCTCGGGCGTACCCGCACCGAAGCGAGGATCAGGGGGATCGGGGCGAGCCAGGTCAGCGCGGCAACGGGGTGCAGGCCGGAGCCACCGAGCCAGAGCAGGCCACTCAGGAGTGTGGCGACGATCGTCATCATGCGTCGATCGTGCGGCGGGGGCGGACGGGCCGGATCGCCGTACGAACTGGTTTTGATCTGGTCCCGTGGAGGGAGGCGGGAGAGCGCCGGGCCGGACGATACTGCCGACGTGAAGCGGTACGTCAATATCAGCGTCACCGTGGCCGCCGTCGCCGCGACCGTGCTGCCAGCCCTGGTCGGCGGCCTCCGCGCCTGGTGGGTGCTGCCGCTCGCGGTCCTGTCGTCGGTCCCGGTGCTGTGGCGTGACCGCGCGCTGCTCCGGGTCGCCTTCGTCGTGGGCGTCGCCACGACCGTCTCCGCCTTGCTCGGAGCGCCCCCGTTGCTGCCGGTCGGCCCGCTCGTCTGCCTCTACACGTTTGCGGCGCGAGCCGCCCTGCCGGTCCGTCTGCTCGGCATCGTGCTCACCGCCGCCGGCCTGCTGTTGTCGCTGCTCTATCCACATCCGGACGTGGAGGTGCTGCGTTACCTGTCGGTCGCCTACATCTTCTCGTACGCCCTGGGCACCAGCGCCCGAGCCCGCCGCACCCAGGCCCTCGCCCTCGCCGAACGTGATCGCCGCGTCGCCGGTGAACGCGAGGCGGCCGTGCTGCGCGAACGCACCCGCATCGCCCACGACCTGCACGACATCCTCACCCACGCGGTCGGTGTCATGATCGTCCAAGCGGAGGCGGGCCCGCTCCTGGTACGCCCCCACCCGGACCGCGCCGACGCCACTTTCGCCACGATCGCCGCCACCGGCCGGGACGCTGTCGTCCAACTCCGCCGCGCGGTCGGGAGCCTGCACGAAGCCGCCGACCAGCCACTCGACCAGCCGGGGCTGGCCCACCTCCCCGTCCTCGTCGAACGCGTCCGCGCGACCGGGCTGGACGCCGTCCTCACCGTCTCGTCCCCACCGTCCGAAGTAGTCTCCGGACCGATCAACAGTTCCGCCCCGCCGCCGTGGGAACCGCCGGCGGATGTCGGGGTCGCGGCCTATCGGATCGTGCAGGAGTCCCTGACCAATGTGGTCCGGCATGCCGAGGCAGGGTCGGTCCGCGTCCTGCTGGACTTCACAACGGAGTCCCTGACCGTCTCGATCACCGATGACGGCCACGGCAGCCGGGCTTCCGGCACCCGCCTGCCCGGATACGGGATCGTCGGCATGCGCGAGCGAGCCCAGGCGTGCGGCGGAACCCTGCACACCGGCCCGGCCTCCGACGGCTGCGGCTTCACCGTCACCGCGACTTTCCCGCTCCTCGCGCCGGCGGTGGCCTGATGCTGCGCGTCGTGCTCGCCGACGATCAGGACCTGTTCCGGGCCGGGTTCGCCACGATCCTCGGCGCCGAGCCGGACATCGAGGTGGTCGCCGAGGCCCCCGACGGTGCCGCCGCCGTGCAGGCCGCCCTCGAACACCGTCCCGACGTCGTCCTGATGGACATGCGCATGCCCATCTTCGATGGTGTCGCCGCGACCCGCGAGGTCTGCGCACGCACACCGAGTCGGGTCCTCGCCCTGACCATGTTCGACACCGACGACTACCTGTACGCGGCCCTGCGTGCGGGCGCCAGCGGCTTCCTACTCAAGGACGCCCCACGAGCCGACCTGGTGAACGCGGTCCGCGTGGTTGCCGCCGGCGATGCGCTGCTCGCCCCCGGCGTCACCGCCCGCGTGCTCGGCGAACTACACCGGCGCGGCCACCCGGACCCAGCCCTGGCCGCCGCGGTGACCGCCCTGACCGCCCGCGAGACGGACGTGCTGCGTCTGATCGCGGCTGGTCTGTCCAACGCCGAGATCGCCGCCCACCACCACCTCAGCGAGCACACGGTGAAAACCCACGTCGGCAACCTGCTCGCCAAACTCAACCTGCGCGACCGCGCCCAGGCAGTGATGATCGCCTACGAATCCGGCCTGGTGATCCCCGGCCGGTGACCGGCCGGCGGGGCCCGAGGAGATCGGGCGGCCCGCCGGCCGGCACGGGGAACGCCTACTACAGGGTGCGCGCCAGCCGGTCGGCGAGCGTCCGGGTGAAGCGGGCCGGGTCGGTCAGCTCGCCACCCTCGGCGAGCACCGCCAGGCCGTAGAGCAGCTCGGCGGTCTCGGTCAGCGCCCCGGAGTCGCTGCCCTGCTCATGGGCCTTGCGCAGCCCGGAAACCAGCGGGTGACCGGGATTGATCTCCAGGATCCGCTTGGTCGAGGGGATCTCGTGCCCCATCGCCCGGTACATCTTCTCCAGGGTCGGGGTGAGGTCGTGGGCGTCGCCGACGACGCAGGCCGGTGAGGTGGTCAGCCGGGACGACAGACGGACCTCCCGGACACTGTCGGTCAGGGTGGTGCCCAGCCAGTCGAGCAGCGCGGCGAACTCCTGTCGCTGCTGCTCCCGCTCGGCCTCGGCCTGCTGCTTCTCCTCGTCGGTGTCCAGGTCGATCTCGCCCTTGGCGATCGAGCGCAGCGGCCGGCCGTCGTACGCGCCGACCCGCTCGACCCACACCTCGTCAACCTGGTCGGTGAGCAGCAACACCTCGTGGCCCTTGGCCCGGAACGCCTCCAGGTGCGGGGAGTTCTCGATGGCGGCCCGGGTCTCGCCGGTGGCGTACCAGATGTCGGTCTGGCCGTCCTTCATCCTGGCGACGTAGCCGGCCAGGTCGGTGGGCTCGGCCGCGTCGTGTGTGGAGGCCACCGACAGGATGTCCAGCAGGGTGTCGCGGTTGTCGGTGTCGTCGATCAGCCCTTCCTTGACCACCGCGCCGAACTCGGTCCAGAAGGTGCGGTACCGCTCGGCGTGGTTGGCCTTCAGGTCCTTGACCGTGGCGAGGATCTTCTTCACCAGGCGACGGCGGACGATCTGGATCTGCCGGTCCTGCTGGAGGATCTCCCGGGAGATGTTCAGCGACAGGTCGTGCGCGTCGACCACACCCTTGACGAAGCGCAGGTAGGTCGGGACCAGCGCCTCGCAGTCGTCCATGATGAACACGCGCTTGACGTAGAGCTGGACGCCGCGGCGGCCCTGCGGGGAGAACAGGTCCAGTGGGGCGTGGCTGGGCAGGAACAGCAGCGCCTCGTACTCGAAGGTGCCCTCGCCCTTCATGTGCACGACCTCGAGCGGGTCGGCCCAGTCGTGGCTGACGTGCTTGTAGAACTCGTTGTACTCGGCGGCGTCGACCTCGTCGCGGGGCCGCGCCCAGAGCGCCTTCATCGAGTTGAGGGTCTGCACCTCGCTGGTGGCGGGGGCGTCGTCGGCGCCGGGGCGCTCGACGGTCATCCGGATCGGCCAGGCGATGAAGTCGGAGTATCGCTTGACGATCTCCCGGATGGTCCACTCGGCGGTGTAGTCGTGCAGGTTGTCCTCGGTGTCGGCCGGCTTGAGGTGCAGGGTCACCGTCGTGCCCTGTGGCGCCTCGTCGACTCCCTCGATCGAGTACGTGCCTTCGCCGGTGGACTCCCACCGGGTGCCGCCGGTCTCGCCAGCCTTGCGGGTCAGCAGGGTGACCCGGTCGGCGACCATGAACGCGGCGTAGAAACCGACGCCGAACTGGCCGATCAGGTCCTGCGAGGCGTGGGCGTCGGCGGATTCGCGCAGCTGGCGCAGCAGCTCGGCGGTGCCCGACTTGGCGATGGTGCCGATCAGCTGGACAACTTCGTCGCGGGTCATCCCGATGCCGTTGTCCCGCACCGTGAGGGTGCGGGCGTCGCGGTCGACTTCCAGGGCGACGTGCAGGTCGTCGGTGTCGGCGACGAGGTCCTTGTCGACAAGCGTGGCCAGCCGCAGCTTGTCCAGCGCGTCGGACGCGTTCGAGATGAGTTCCCGCAGGAATACGTCTTTGTTCGAATAGATCGAGTGGACCACCAACTGGAGGAGCTGACGCGCCTCGGCCTGGAACTCCAACGTTTCGGCCTGATTGCTCACACCGTCTCCCTGCTCGGCTCGTGCGAAGGTTCGCGGAAAGGATACGAGTCGTCACCGGCCGGGTGGTGACCGAGTCCGGGTCGTATTCCCGATCCGGGCGCGCCACCACCGTGACATAGCTGACTTTGGCACATAGAAGTCAGGTCGGCTAGCCTCACGGCCATGAAGATCGCTGGAAGCACCGCCCTCGTCACCGGGGCCAACCGCGGCTTCGGCCGGCACCTCGCCGCCGAACTCCTCGCCCGCGGCGCCACCGTCTACGCCGGCGCCCGCAACCCCGACAGCGTCGACCTGCCCGGTGTGACGCCGGTGAAACTCGACATCACCGACCCCGCCTCGGTGGCCGCCGCCGCCAAGCTGGCCGGCGACGTGAACCTCCTGATCAACAACGCCGGCATCGATACCGGCACCGACCTGCTCGAGGGCGACCTGGACCTCGTCCGGCTGGAGCTGGAGACCCACTACCTCGGCACCCTGTCGATGGTCCGGGCGTTCACGCCGATCATCACCGGCAACGGCGGCGGGACGATCCTCAACGTGCTCTCCGTGCTCTCGTGGGTCAACTTCCCGCACCTCGGGGCGTACGGCGCCGCCAAGTCCGCCGAGTGGGCGATGACCAACGCGCTGCGCCTCCAGCTCGCCGAGCGAGGCGTTCGAGTCGCCGGCCTGCACGTCGGCTACATGGACACCGACATGACCGCCGGAGTCACCGCCCCGAAGTCCGACCCGGCGGTGATCGCCCGGATCGGGGTGGACGGCATCGAGGCCGACGCGTACGAGATCGTCACCGACGAGACCAGCCGCCAGGTGCAGGCCGGGCTCTCCGCCGGGGTGGCCGCGCTCTACCCGCAGCTCCCCTGACCCACGACGCGCCGAGCCGCCGCCGGACAGCACCGGCGGCGGCTCTTCTACCTTCAGGTACGCGGGGCCGTCAGCTCGCCTGCAACGTCACGTCGTCGATCACGAAGCTGGTCTGCCAGTACGCCTTCAGCGGCGCCGCCGTGGTCGAGCTGACCCGGTTGATGAAGTAGCCGCCGTTTGTCGAGCCAGCCGACACTTACAGATATCAATGTTGCGGGCATCGGTCGTTCGTCCCGAACCGCCCCAGCTCCGACGGTAGGTACCGGCGTCGGCACAGGTGAGTAGAGGTGCCAGGATGGGTAGGTAACGCCAGCAAGGGTCGTCGGGCCCAGAACGGGGGCTTGCGATGGGGCCGGATCGAGCGTGACAGGACCCAGCGCTGACCTGTTCACCGGCGGCGGTGACACCGGTCGGTTGATGGCGGAGCTGGACTGGGCCCGCACACCACTCGGCCCGGTGACCGGCTGGCCGCAGAGCCTGCGCGCCGCGGTGCGGATGGTGCTCTCCTCCCGGTACCCCATGCTGCTGCTCTGGGGGGACAGCCTCTCCCAGCTCTACAACGACGCGTACTCCCAGCTGATCGGCGACAAGCACCCGGCCGCGCTCGGCGACGACGTGCGGGTGACCCTGGCCGAGGGCTGGGACGTGCTCGCCCCACTGATCCAGCAGGCCACGGCGACCGGAGTGGCCAGCTGGGTCCCCGCCCTGCAACTGCTGCTGGAGCGGGCCGGCTACCGCGAGGAGGCGTACTTCAGCGTCTCGCACGCCCCCGCGCGAGACGACGACGGCCGCACCGTCGGCGTACTCACCGTCTGCAGCGAGGTCACCGAGCAGGTGGTCGGCGAACGACGGCTGCGCCTGCTGCGCGACCTGTCCCTTCTCGGCGACGGACGCACAGTCGACGTGCAGGCCACCGCCTCTCGGCTGATCGACGCGGTCGACAGCCATCCGCTGGACGTGCCGTTCGCCGCCATCTACCTGCGCGACGGCGCGGTCCTGCAGCGCATCGCCTGCACCGGCGGCGACCAGGGATACGCCGGGGCACTGCCGGACACCGTCGAGCTGGCCGACCCCGGCCCGGTCGCGTACGCCTGGGGGCTGCCGGATGCCGCCCAGGGTCGCCCGACTCAGGTGTCCGACGTCGCCGGCCGGCTGCCACTGCCCGGTGGCCCGTGGGGCGACCCCGTCCGCACCGCGCTGGCGCTACCGCTGCCCTCGGGCGACGGGGATCAGCCGCTCGGCGTCCTGCTGGCCGGGGTCAGTCCCAGCCGAGGGCTGGACGAGGCGTACCGGTCCTTCGACCAACTACTGGCCCAGCAGATCTCCGTGGCGCTGCGCAACGCCCAGGAGTACGAGCAGGAGAGGCGCCGGGTCGAGGCGCTGGCCGAACTGGACCGGGTGAAGACCGATTTCTTCGCCAACGTCAGCCACGAGTTCCGTACCCCCTTGGCCCTCATCCTCGGCCCGTTGGCCGACGCCCTCACCGACGCCACCGCGCCGTTGGCGTCGGTGCAGCGGGAACGGTTGGAAACCTCCTGGCGTAATGCCACCCGACTGTTGACCCTGGTCAACAGCCTGCTGACCTTCTCCAGTCTGGAGGTTGGGCGGGCCCGCAGCGACGCCCGGGTGGTCGACCTGGCCGCGCTCACGGCCGAACTCGCCGGCGTGTTCCGGGCCGCCGTCGAGCGGGCCGGGCTGACCCTTGAGGTGATCTGCCCGCCGCTGCCCCGGCCGGTCACCCTTGATCCGGTCAACTGGGAACGCATCGTCACGAACCTGCTGTCCAATGCCCTGAAGTACACGTTCATCGGCCGTATCCGGGTCGCCCTGGTCGCCGACGACGAGGAGGTGCGGCTCACCGTCGCGGACACCGGCATCGGCATCGCCGAAACGGACCTGCCGAAACTCTTCGAACGCTTCCACCGGGTGCGGGGCGCGCGTTCGCGCAGCCACGAGGGCACGGGCATCGGTCTGGCCCTGGTGCATGAGCTGGCCCGGTTGGAGGGCGGTGAGGTCCGGGTGGCGAGCCGAGTGGGCGTTGGCAGCACCTTCACCGTGGCGCTGCCGTGGTCGGCGGCGCACCGCACGGCGGTGAACGGGCCACCGGTGGACGGGCGGGGCGACGCCGCCCGCGCCGCTGTCGAGGAGGCGATGGGCTGGCTCACCGAGCCAGGCGGCACTCTGAGCGAGCCCGATCGCGCGTCCGGACCGGCCATGGACGAGTTGGCCGGGGCACGGATCCTGGTCGCCGACGACAACACCGACATGCGGGCGTACCTCAGCCGGCTGCTCACCGGGCAGGGTTGGCGGGTGCGGGCCGTCACCGACGGCCAGCAGGCCCTTGACGAGGTCCGCCGCGAACTACCGGACCTCGTCCTCACCGACGTGATGATGCCGGTGCTGGACGGCTTCGAGGTGGTACGCCGGCTCCGCGCGGACCCGGCGACCCGGACGCTGCCGGTGCTGGTGCTCTCCGCCCGCGCCGGCGGGGAGGCCAGCGTGGAGGGCCTGAGCCTGGGCGCCGACGACTACCTGGTGAAGCCGTTCGCGGCGGCCGAGCTGATCGCCCGGATCCGGACGGCCATTCGGCGGGCCCGCATCCACTCGGCCGCCGACTCCACCCCACCAGCGATCGACACCGCAGCGGCGATCGACACCGCAGCGGCGCCGGCGCGACCCGGCGCGGTCACCACCGTCCCGCCGGTCCGGGCGGTCGAACCCGGCAAGGACGCGCCCGTGGTCGCGGAGACCCGGACCGACGGCGACGGGCTGGGCGACACCCTGGACATGGGGTGGACGTACCCGTCCGCACCTACCTCGGCGGCGGCTATGCGTCGGGATATCCGGCTGACGCTGGGCGGCCTCGACGTCGACCCGGACGTGCTGGAGGATCTCCTGCTCGCCGCGTCCGAGGCGATGAACAACGCCGTCGAGCACGCGCAGCGGCCCAGCCGTCCGGAGGTGCGGGTCCGGGTCCAGGTGGGTGGCGGGCTGGTCCGGATCTCGGTGCGGGACTTCGGCACATGGCGGGACCGCCGGCCGGCGATGGACCGGGGACGGGGCGCGCTGCTGATGAACGCCTACGGCGACGTGCGCCTGGTCTCCACCGCCGAGGGGACGACGGTGACCATCGATCGGCAACTGGCCGGCCCGGCCTGAGTGAGCACTGGCCGGCCCGGCCTGAGTAGGCACTGGCCGACCCGGCCTGAGTAAGCACTGGCCGACCCGGCCTGAGCGACCAGCCGCCAGCGCGTCAGAGTCGGCGGCCGCTGCTGTCGCGGGCGATGATGCCGTCGAGCCGCTCCCCCGGGGTCAGCTTGGCCGGGTCGAACCAGAAGATCACCACCTGCTTGTCGACGCTCCAGCGGGCGAGTCGGGCGTCGACCTGCCGCCCGTCGACGGTGCCGATGATCCGCTGTGCGGGGCCGACGAAGTAGCCGAAGGTGGGCACCGGCGCGGCCGATGACCGCACGTCGTAGCCGATCTGGTGGAACCCGGGGCTGCGGTCAACCCCTCCGACGTCGTTGATCAGGAGGTCCGTGGTCAGCGTGCCGTCCAGGGCGCGGCGACCGGCGACGAGCCCGACGGACACTTTGGGATGGCCGGGCACGGACACCCCGACGACGAAGTACACCCGCTGGTCGGTGCCGTGCCGCACCCCGCTGTCGATCACCTGGCCCAGAGGCTTCGGGGGCCTTGCGTCGGGGTCCGTCCCCGGCGGCAGCGTGGGGCCCAACGTCGTCGGCACCATCGGTGAGACGCCGGTCGGAGGCGTGGCGACGGCGACCGGCGGCGGACGCTCGTCCGCCGATGGATCGTCCGGTCGGGCGCCGACGGCCACCACGACGACGACGGCTGCCAGGCCGGCCGCGAGCGTCGCCGCCCCGGCTCCGGCAACCCGCCGACGGGTACGCAGGCGCCGTCCCTCACGCATCACGGTGGCCAGGTCAAGCACGGCGTCGGGGCGCTCGGTCGCCCGCATGGCGTGTCGGAGCCGGTCCAGCTCGCTCATCGGCGCGCCTCCTGGTCAGCCGTGTGCGGCGCGGCGGTGCGCAGCTTTTCCAAGGCTCGCGAGCTGGTGCTCTTGACCGTGCCGACGGAAACGGCGAGTTCCCGGGCCACCTGCGCCTCCGGAAGGTCGAAGTAGTAGCGCAGCACGACGATGGCCCGCTCACGAGGGCTGAGCGCACCGAGGATGGTGATCAACCAGCGCCGGGTGGCCACCTCGTCGGCCACGTCGCCGCGCCGCTGCTGGGGCACCTCGTCGGTCGGATACTCCCGCATCGGCCGCCGCCACCCGTCGACCAGGTGGTTGACCAGGGTGCGGCGGGCGTACCCGTAGGCGTCGTCGTCGTGGATCCGCGACCACGACGCGTAGGTGCGGACCAGAGCGGTCTGTGCGGCGTCCTCGGCCTGGTGGTGGTCGCCGGTCATCAGGAACGCGGCATGCACCAATCGCGCGGACGCCGCCCGCGCGAACTCGACGAACTCCGCGTCACCGCGCGCCACCGTGAACCCTCCCCCGTGCCACAGCGTCTAGGACGGGCGAGACCGGCAAAAGGTTGAGCTGCGTCACAACAACCTCTCGCCACGGTCACCCGTCTTCTTCTCCGCGCCGCCGACGATCGGCGCGCGAGGGGAGAGACATGTCGACGAAGGTTACCCGCCGGCGGAGTACCGCCTCAGCGGTGTTGCTGCTGGTGGTGGCGCTGCTCACCGGCTGCGGACTGCCGGCCGCCGGGCAACCCGCCGCCGATCCCGCCAGCGCCGGGCCGCTGGCCAGCGGGCCGCCCTCGGCCACTGCCTCCGGTCCGCCGTCCGGAAGCGCCGGGAACGCCGGTGTCGCGCCCAGTCCCGTGCCTGCCATCACGATCAGCTACCCCGCCACCGGCGGCAACCGCTGGTCGGTGGCGCCCGCCGAGACGACACCCGGACGGGCGACCGGCGGCCGGTTGCTGCGCTACCGGGTGGCCGTCGAGCGCGACATCAAGGGCCTGCCGGCGGGTGACATCGCCACGGCGGTGTCCGCGACGTTGAACGACCCTCACGGGTGGACGGCCGGAGGCACATGGCGGTTGCGCCGGGTGGGTGCCGGTGAACCGACCGACTTCACCATCTACCTCGCGACCCCCGGCACACGGGACACGCTGTGCCAGGACCAGCCGGACGGTTACACCTCGTGTCGCAACGGTGACCGGGTGGTGCTCAACGTGGCGCGCTGGGTCGAGGCAGTGCCGGGCTACGGCGCGAGCCTGGCGACCTATCGGCAGTACATGGTCAACCACGAGGTGGGGCACCGGCTCGGGTTCGGTCACGAGCGGTGCCCGGGGCGAGGTCAGCCGGCGCCGGTGATGCAGCAGCAGACGCTGGGCCTGCACGGCTGCGCCGCGAACGCCTGGCCGTATCCCGAGGGCAAACGCCGCTACAGCGGGCCGGTCGGGGCTTACGACGACGAGATCCCGCGGCGCGAGGGTGCGTACTCGGCGCACTGAGCCCGACGGCCGTGGGCCGCCGACTCAGGTGCGGCGGTCGCGCTCCTGGGTCAGCCGCTCGTCCAGCCGGCCCAGCTCGTAGACCGCGTTGAGGCTGGTCGGCAGTCGGCTGACATTGTCCGGTACGGGGCTGGGAGCCGGCGCGGGAGCGGGAGCCGGCGCAGGTGCAGGTGCGGCGGAGGGGCCCGGGGCGCGGCGGCGCAGCAGTGCCAGTGCCAGCAGCGCCAGGAGGGTCAGGAGGGTCAGGACCAGCAGGTAGGACACGGGCGGCCAACTGTCGCGAGCGGGGTTGGCGAACGCCGGCGGGGCGGCCGGGGCGGGGGCCTCCCCGTTTCGCAGGGGCACGGGGGCCTCGCGGATGCCCGTGTGTTCGCCGGCGGGGCGATCGGGTGCGGCGGGCACCGCCGGGGCGGGGGCACCCGCCGCCGACCCAGCCGGCGTGGGGGGCGCAACGGACACCGCCGGAGTGGTCTGCTCGGTGGTCACCGGCGGGCTCGGCGTGGACGCGGGGGTGGGCGTGGGGGTGGGCGTGGGGGCGGCGGTCGGCTTGCTGCCACCGTTCAGCAGATCGTCGACGATCTGGCCGACACCACCGAGGAGGCTGCCGACCGGACCGGGGGTGGCCGACGGGGAGGGTGCGGGCGCGAGGGCGAGAGTCAGCACGAGAGCGACGACGGCAGGCACGGGGGCCACCTCCGATGTGGCGATGTGCCAGGCACCGTACCGCATCGTGGGATCGCGTGGGTGCCCCAGCGGGACCGGAAGCCGGGACGCGCCGTGCCCCCGCCCCCGCCCCCGTTGCCCGTGGTCAAGCAGGCGGGTGGGCCGCCGACCTGGGACACCTGGCAGCCCTCGCGTCGCTCCTCGCCGACGGGTCTCCGGTGACAGCCGCACCGCTCGCCGCGATCAGCGCCTCGGCTGCGGTTGTGCGGGCATAGAGGACGAAGCGTCCGACGCGGTGGGTGCTCACCAGGCCGGCTTCGCGCAGTGCACCGAGGTGCTGTGACACCGTGCCCGGGGTGAGCCCGCAGCGGTCGGCCAGTTCCAGGGTCGAGGTCGGCACGGCCAACTCGTGCAGCAGCGCCGCCCGGCTGCGGCCCACCACCCCGGCCAGCTCTCGCCCGTGCGGGGTTGGATCCCGTTCCCAGAGCGTGGCCACCGCCCGCGCCGGGAAGCGCAGCACCGGTTGTCCGGGAGAGCCGAAGTTCGACCACACCCGACGGCCACTGAACACCGACGGTACGAGCAGCAGACCCCGCCCGTCGAGTCGTACCGTGCCAGCCAGCACGATGTGCTCCACCGACAGCGTGTCGGCGTCCAGCCGGACGAAGGGGTCGAGTTGGTTGAGCAGGCCGTGCACCCCGTCGGTGGCCATGCGCTGTGCGCCGAGCAACACCTCCCGCTCCAGCAGGGTGCGCATCCTGGGCCAGTAGGGAGTGATCACCGCGTCGGCGTAGGCCCGGATCACCGTCGCCAGCCGGGCCAGCTCGGCTGACGGGTCGGCGTAGAGCGCGGCCAGGGCCGGCGAATGTGGCCCGGGCAGCGCGTCGAGGCTGGCCCGCACCACGTCGGGAGGACTGGCGACGAGGGCTGCCAATTCGACGTCGAGAGTGGGCTGTGACGTGGCCGGGGGTGGGCAGACGAAGGTGGGGATGACCCGTGTCGGAATCCGCACCAGGTCGGCGAAGAGCTGCCAGTCCACCGCGTCCAGGCGTGGCCGGGCCTGCTCGTACCAGGCCAGGTGCTCCGGGAACTGGTGCGGCCACTTGATGACTCGGACGCTGGCCACCGCCTCCCACAGCGGCGACACCGCGAATCGGGTCATCGCCAGATCTCGCGCGTCCAGCCCGATCAGCATCATTGGTGCTCCCGATGGATTCGGTGAGAGTCAAATCTATCGGGCGCGGGCACTGGACCCGGCACCGTGGCTGGCATGACCACCACCCCGACGACCACCGTGGAACACCAGGCCCACACCTGGCCCCGTTCCTTCCGCCTGCTCTACACGGCCGCCCTCATCGACGGCGTCGGCTTCCACATCGGCCAGTTGGCCGTGCCTGTTCTGGCGGTGTCGCTGCTGGCGGCCAGCCCCGGTCAGGTGGGGCTGCTCGGTGCGTTGAGCACCGCCGCGTTCCTGCTGATCGGTCTGCCGGCCGGGGTCTGGGTCGACCGGCTGCCGCGCCGCGCCGTCCTGGTCACCGCCGATCTCACCCGGGCGGCGTTGGTGGCATCGGTGCCGGCGGCGTGGTGGGCCGGCTGGTTGAGCATCCCGCAGCTCTACGTTGTGGTGCTGCTGACCGGCGTCGGCACCGTCTTCGCCGACGTCTCCGCACAGAGCTATCTGCCGGAGCTGGTCGGCAGGGGCCGGCTGGTAGCAGCGAACTCACTGCTGATGAGCACCAACGCGACCATGCAGATCGTCGGACGAGGGCTTGGCGGGCTCGTCGTACAGGTGCTCACGGCGCCGATCGCGATCGTGCTGGACGCGGTGACCTTCGTGGTCTCCGGGCTGCTCCTGGCCTGGATCCGCGCCGAAGCACCGCACAGACGCCCACCACGGGCAAAGGGTAGTTTCGTCCGGCAGCTCGGCGCCGGCATCCGGCACGTGACCGGCAATCCCCTGCTCCGCCCGCTCGCCGTCTCGACCGCGAGCATCAACCTGACCATGCAACTGACCACCACCATGCTGCCAGTGGTGTTCCTACGCGAGCTCGGGCTGGGCGCCGCCGCCCTCGGCCTCTTCCTCGGCGTGGGCGGGATCGGCGCCCTGCTCGGCGCGGTGACCGCTCGCCCGCTCGCCGAGCGGATCGGACACGGTCGCGCGCTCTGGCTGCCCGGTCTGCTCGTCGCGCCGCTCGGCGGGCTGGTCCCGCTGATCGATACCGGGCCGATGCTCTGGGTGGCGGCGTTCGGCTGGCTGGCGCTGGCCTGGCGGACGGGAGTGGGCAACGTGATCGGGGTCAGCCTGCGCCAGGGCGCCACCTCGGACGCGCTGCTCGGGCGGATGAACGCCACCTTCCGGTTCCTGCTCACCGGGGCGCTCACGATCGGCGCGATGCTCGCCGGCGTGCTCGGCCAGTACGTGGACGTCCGCACCACGCTGGTGGTCGGCGCGGTCGCCAACGCGTTGACGTGGCTTCCGGTGTTCTGCTCCCCGCTGCGCACGCTGAACCGTCCGCCCACGGCCGACTGACCCCCACACGCTGTTACATGGCCGTTACGCCCCGGCGAAGCAGCGGTGGCGCACCGGCGTGACGGTGGCAGCAGAGGGTCACCGGCAGCGCCGCCGCAACGTGGCCCCGTACAGCGAACGGAGAAACCACCATGAGGAGCAGGAGCGCACTGACCGCGCTGACAGCGTTGGCGGTCGTACTCGCCGGGCTGGTCGCCGGCGCGGGCAACAGCAGCGCGGCGGGCAGCAGCAGCGCCGCGGGGACCATGACCGGGTCGCCCTACTGCGGGATCACCTGGGGCAGCGCGGAGAAGTCGGCCGGTGCGCTGAGCAGCGCCCCGCTTGTCGACGTACGGACCGGCCGGCAGGACTGCTACGACCGGGTGGTGTTCGAGTTCGCCGGCCCGGTCGACGGTTACTCGGTCGGCTACGGCGAGACCTGGACCGAGGGCGAAGGCCTGGCGCTGTCGCCGTACACGGCCGGGGGCGCGCTGCTGCGGGTCTCGCTGCGGGCCCCCGCGTACGACGACGCCCACCAGGGCACCGTGCCGTACGCGGTCGGTGCGCACGTCGCGAACCTGCTGCGCTACCCGACGCTGCGCGATGTCGTCTTCGGCGGCAGCTTCGAGGGATACAGCACCTTCGCGGTCGGCGTACGGGCTCGGTTGCCGTTCCGCACGTTCGTGCTGGCCGGACCCGGCACCCACAGCCGGATCGTGCTCGACGTGGCTCACCAGTGGCAGGAGTGACACCACGTCCCGGGTGTGCCTGGCCGGACGGTTGACTGCCGTCCGGCCAGGCGAGCCTCAGCTGTCGGCGCTCTGCTGGGCCTGGTCAGGTGCCTCTTGCACCGTCTCGTCGGTCAGGTGCCAGACCTCTCGCATCGGGGCCCACCAGTCCCCCGATCCGGGCTCGGCGACCGACTCCTGACACGGGTCGGTCAGCTTCCACCACTCCTGTGTCTGCGGGTCCGCGGCGATGAGCCGCAGGTCGGCGTCGTAGTCCTCGCCCACGTACTCGTAGTAGCCGAAGAGGAGGTCGTCGTGCAGGAAGATCGTGTAGTTGCGGAAGTTCGCCTCGCGCAGCGTCTTCTCGACGCTCGGCCAGACTTCGGCGTGTAACCGCAGATAGGTTTCCCGCTGCTCCGGGCGGAGTCGGATCACGCAGCCATGACGTTGCACGTCGTGCCCTTTCGTGTGAGCTGGTTCAGGGGTGCCAAGGACACTCGACCGTAGCTGTTGGACGGTGCTGGGCAGAGGGGCCGGCTGGCCGCCGATACCGACCATTTCGCCAGGACTGCGCACGGCGACTGCGGGTCTACCCTCAGGTGATGGAGGGCCGCCTGCTGGTGGTCGAGGACGATGCCTCCATCCGGGAGGTCACCGCCCTCGGTCTGCGCCGCGCCGGCTTCCGGGTCGACACCGCCGTCGACGGGCGGCAGGCCCTGGCGGCGTGGAGATCCCACCCGGTCGATCTGATCGTCCTCGACGTCATGCTGCCCGGTCTGGACGGCCTGGAGGTCTGCCGGGAGATCCGGCGCACCAGTCAGGTGCCGATCCTGATGCTGACCGCGCGCGCCGACACGATCGACGTGGTGGTGGGGCTGGAGTGCGGCGCGGACGACTACCTGCGCAAGCCCTTCGACCTGCCGGAGCTGGTGGCTCGGGTCCGCTCCGTACTGCGCAGGGTGAACGCGCCGGCCGCGTCGAAGATCATCGAGATCGGCGACCTGGAGATCGACCCGGGCAGCTTCGTGGCCCGCCTACGCGGCCGGGAGGTGGCGCTGACCTCCACCGAGTTCCGCCTGTTGCTGGAGCTGGCCCGCCGACCCGGCCAGGTATTCACCCGGGAGCTGCTGCTGGACCTGGTCTGGAACCACAGCTTCCTGGGCGACTCCCGACTTGTCGACGTGGCGGTGCAGCGGCTGCGCGCCAAGATCGAAGACGATCCGGCGCAGCCACGGCTGGTCCGTACCGTGCGCGGCGCCGGCTACAAGTTGTCCCCGGGCTGACGGGAGGGTCGGCGATGGCCGGACGCACGGTGACCACGGGCCGCCTGCGGCGCCGGCTGACGATCGCGTTCGTCCTGGTCGCCGGGGTCTCGGCCGGGCTGCTCGCCGGCGGGACCGGGCTGCTGCTGCAACGGTCCTGGTGGGACGCGTCACTGCACGAGGCCGCCGCCGACGCCCGTTACCAACTCGTCCTCGCCGGACAGTTCCTACCCCTCACCGAGAAACGCAGCACGGAGCTGCTCACCAGCTTCGAGGCCAGCGGCCGGCACGTGGTGCTCGTCGACGGCCCGAGCCGCCCGTCGCACCCCGCGTACGCCCCGGTGCTGGGCGCCCGGATGCGGGCCACGGTCGCGGACGGTCAGCTCGGCTACCAGCGCTCCGGGCCGGCGGAACGTCCTCGGCTGCTGGTCGTCGGCGGGCGCATTCCCGGATCGACCGCCGAGCTGTACGTGCTCACCGTGGAGGACGACGTTGCCACCGACCTGGGCCAGCTGCGCACCGCGCTGGTGGCCGGCTGGTTCCTCGTGGTGCTGCTCGCTGCCGGAGTCGGTCACGCGCTGGCCCGCCGCACGTTGGAGCCGGTGGGTCGAGCCAGCCGGGCCGCCCGGGCGATCACGGAGGGCCTGCTCGCCACCCGCCTGCCGGTGCGTGGGCACGACGAGTTCAGCGTCTGGGCGGCCTCGTTCAACGACATGGCCGAGGCACTGGAGGCGAAGATCGGGGCGCTGTCAGCCGCGCAGGCCCGCGAGGTGCGGTTCACCGCCGACGTCGCGCACGAGCTGCGTACCCCGGTGACCGCGTTGGTGGCCGCGGCGTCGCTGCTGCGCGAGCACCTCGACCAGTTGCCCGACGACGCCCGGCTGGCCGCCCGCTTGCTGGTCGGCGACGTGGTCCGGCTGCGCCGGCTGGTCGAGGACCTGATGGAGATCTCCCGGCTGGACGCCGGCCGGGAGCAGCCGGCCGTCGGGCCCGTCGACGCGGCGGCGCTGCTGCACGGGATCGTCGCCACGCGCGGCTGGTCGGAGCGGGTGCTGGTCAGCGGCGGTCCGGTCACGCTGCGCACCGACCCGCGTCGGCTGGAGCGCGTGCTGGCCAACCTGGTCACCAACGCGATCGAGCATGGCGGCGGAGAGATCCGGGCCACCGTGACCCGTTCAGGCCCGCTGGTCGTCTTCGAGGTCAGCGACCAGGGGTCGGGTATCCCGGCGGACCACCTGCCCCGCGTGTTCGACCGGTTCCACAAGGTCGACCCGTCCCGCTCGGCACCGGGCAGTGGCCTCGGGCTGGCCATCGCGTGGGAACACACCGCCCTGCTGGGCGGGGTGCTGAGCGTCCGCAGCGAACCGGGCGCCGGCACCCGATTCCTCCTGAAGCTGCCGGCGCATGGCCCCGCCGAACCACCGAGCGACGGCGACGGCGACGGCGAGCAGCGGGACACCGGCGCCGGCCGGACGGCGGGCGGTGCGAGGTGAACCGGCGAAGTGTTGCCCGTGCGATCGCGCCGGTGCTCGTCGCCGCGCTGCTCATGAGCGGGTGTGGCGGCCCGCGCTCCGGTGCGCTCGGCCCAGCACCCACGACCGCGCCGTCGAGCGCCGCACCGTCGAGCGCCGCACCGTCGAGCGCCACGCCGTCGAGCGCCACGCCGGCCGAACGTCCGGATCCGACCTCCACGCCGCCGTCGGATCCACCCCGGGCTGCCGCGACAACCCCGCCAGCACCGGCCAGCACCACCAACCGAGACACCGTGACCATCGAGCTGTGGTTCGTTCGCGCCGGGCAGCTCGTACCGACCAGGCGGGCTCGGCCGGCCACCGTGGCGACGTCCCGGCTGGCGCTGACCGAGCTGGCCGCCGGACCCACGCCGGCGGAGGCCGCCACCGGGCTGACCACCCTCGTCTCGGCCGGCGTGGAGGTCACCCGGATCACCGACGGCCTGGCGACGCTGCGGGTCCCGCCCGCCGACGACCCGGCGCAGCGACGGCTGCGCGAGGCTCAGGTGGTGTGGACGCTCACCCAGTTCCCCACCGTGCGTCAGGTCCGGGTCGACGACGACGCCCCGGTCGACCGGACGGACTACGCGGACCTGCTGCCGCCAATCGTGGTCACCGGCCCGCTCCCCGATGACCGGGTCGTGACCCCACTCACCGTCACCGGCACCGCCGACGTGTTCGAGGCCACGGTGAGCGTCCGGGTGCTGGACGCCGCCGGCCGGGAGGTGGCCACCGGATTCGGCACCGCCAGTTGCGGCAGCGGCTGCCGGGGTGGCTACCGGGTGGTGGTCGGCTGGCGCACGGCCCGGGAGCAGAAAGGCACGGTCGAGGTGTACGAGGTGTCCGCCCGCGACGGCACGCGGATCAACACGATGGCCGTGCCAGTGACCCTCGCGCCCGGCGGTTGACCACCAGGTTCACCTGACGGTCCCCCGCTGGAAACGCAATCGTTTCGTTGACTCATTGCGACGCAACTCACGAAAACCTGCACGTTCACATAACCGCGAACTAGTGTCAGTACGACATCGTTTCGCGGGGGGTTCGGGGATGCTGGGTGGTCAGCAGGTGGGCGCGGGTGCCGGGGTTCCGGCAGCCCGGGTGCCACGCTGCACCGACAGCGACCTGTTCGCCGTGGTCACCGACCTGCTGCGCGAGGTCGGCTTCGACCGGATGACCATCGACGCCGTCGCCGGCCGCGCCCACGTCAGTAAGGCCACCATCTACCGGCGCTGGGACGGCAAGGCCGAGTTGGTCGTCGCCGCCCTGCGCGACCGGCACGTGGACGTGCACAACCCGCCCGACACCGGCTCCCTGCGCGGCGACCTGATCGAGCTGCTGCGCGCCACAGCCGCGATCTGCACGGCCGACTGCGACCTGATGCAAGCGCTGACCTTCGCCATGCGGACCAACCCCGAGTTGGAACGCCTGGTGCGCCGCCAGGTGCTGCCGGCCGGACGGGTGGCCAGCACCGCCATCCTGGTCCGTGCCGCCGCCCGGGGGGAGATCCCGCCGGAGGCCGGCGAACGGGATCTGTTCCACGATCTGGCGCCCGCGCTCACCATGTCCCGCATCGTCGCGCACGGGCTACCCGCCGACGACGCGTTCCTCATCCAGGTCGTCGACCAAGTGCTGATCCCGGTACTCCGCTACCAGCCAGACAGCCCGTCTCAGGCCTGATTCACCGACATTCGACATTCGCAACACGGAAGGCTTCACCATGCCCGGAACTACCTCGACCGCACCCGGCGCACCCGGCGCCGGGACGTCGACAGGCGCGCCGCACCCGCAGCGCTGGATCGCGCTGGCGGTCATCGCGGTCTCGCAGCTGATGGTCGTCCTGGACGCCACCATCGTGAACATCGCGCTGCCGAAGGCCCAGGTCGACCTGGGCATCACCGACGCGAACCGGCAGTGGGTCATCACCGCCTACACGCTGGCGTTCGGCGGCCTGCTGCTGCTCGGCGGCCGCATCGCCGACTACTGGGGGCGCAAGCGCACCTTCATCGTCGGCATGACCGGCTTCGCGCTCGCCTCCGCGCTGGGTGGCCTCGCCACCACCGGTGGGACGCTCTTCGCCGCCCGCGCACTGCAGGGTGCCTTCGGCGCGCTGCTCGCCCCGGCCGCGCTGGCCCTGCTCACCGTCCTGTTCACCGAGGCCACCGAGCGGGCCAAGGCCTTCGCGGTGTACGGCGCGATCGCCGGCGGTGGGTCGGCTGTCGGTCTGCTGCTCGGCGGGGTGCTCACCGAGTACGCCAACTGGCGCTGGTGCCTGCTGGTCAACATCCCGGTCGCCGCCATCGCCATCGCCTTCGCGCTCCCGCTGGTGCCGGAGAGCCGGGCACACGGCAACACCCGCTACGACGTACCCGGTGCGATCGTGGTGACCGCCGGTCTGGTCTCCCTGGTGTACGGCTTCACCAAGGCCGCCGAGGACGGCTGGGACGCCGCCGCGACGCTCGGTTTCATCGCCGCTGGCGTGCTGCTGCTCGCCGCCTTCGTGGTGATCGAGCTTCGCTCCAACCACCCGCTGCTGCCGCTGCGGATCATCCTGGACCGCAACCGGGGTGGGGCGTACCTCACGTCCACGCTGATCGGCGCCGGCCTCTTCGGGGCGTTCCTCTTCCTGACCTTCTACTTCCAGGTCGTGTTGCAGTACAAGCCGCTGGAGGCCGGGCTGGCGTCGCTGCCGGTCACCGCCGGTGTGCTGATCGCCGCGGGTGGCGCCAGCCAGTTGATGCCGCGGTTGGGTGCCAAGCCGCTGATGGTCGCCGGTGCGGCGCTCGCCGCCGTGGGCATGCTGGTGTTGACCCAGATCGACGTGGACACCTCGTTCCTCACCCACCTGCTGCCCGCCCAGGTCATCCTGGGCCTGGGTCTGGGCTTCACCTTCGTGCCGCTGTCCAGCCTCGCCCTGGTGGGAGTGCCCGAGCACGACGCCGGCGCGGCCAGCGCCACTCTCAACGCCACCCAGCAGATCGGCGGCTCCCTGGGCACCGCGCTGCTGAACACCCTCTACACCAGCGCGGTCGCCGCGTACCTGGTCGGCCGGGCGCCGAACCCGGTCAACCAGGTCGAGGCGCTGGTGCACGGTTACCGCGTGGCGTTCGCCTGGGGTGCGGTGTTGATCGTGTTCGCCGGACTGGCCACCCTGGTCCTGGTGAAGGTGCGCAAGGAGGACATCCCCACCGGCAACGCCGTGCACATGGGCTGAGCTGACCGACGCGGCCGCCGGCCGGACCGCCCCGAACCTGGGGTTGGCCGGCCGGCGGCCGCTTCCGGTAACGTCCCGATCATCGTCGAAAGTCCGTTTGAGGAGATCCATGTCGACCCCTGCTGACCAGATCATCACAGCTCTGCGCGCGGGCCACGAGGAGCTCGCCGCGCTCGTGCGGGACCTCAAGGAAGACGACCTGCTCCGGCCGTCGGGGGCCAGCGAGTGGCAGGTGTCCCAGGTGCTGAGCCACCTGGGCAGCGGTGCCGAGATCAACCTGGCGTCGCTGGACGCCGCCCGCACCGGCGCGCCCGGCCCGGACGGGGACTTCAACCGCAGCGTCTGGCAACGCTGGGACGCGATGTCCCCGGCCGAGCACGCCGCCGGCTTCCTCGCCGCGAACGAGCGGCTGGTCGAGGCGTACGAGTCGTTGGACGCCGAGACCCGGGCCTCGCTGCGGATCGACCTCGGGTTCCTGCCGGAACCGGTCGACGTGGCCACTGCGGGCCGGTTCCGGCTCAGCGAGTTCGCCCTGCACCAGTGGGACGCCGAGGTGGCGTTCAACCCGTTCGCGGCGGTGACGCCGGAGGCGGTGTCGCTGCTGCTCGACCAGGTCGGCGGCATGCTGGGCTGGACCAGCCGGCCGCAGGAGCTGGCCGGCCGGGAGGCCACCCTGCTGGTTACGCTGCACGCGCCCGAGCGGTCGTACGGGCTGCGGCTGGGCGAGAAGATCGAGCTGGTCGACGCGCCGGAGCAGGCCGACGGTGAGCTGACCGCACCCGCCGAGGCGTGGCTGCGGCTGGCGGCCGGCCGGCTCGGGCCCGCGTACACCCCGGAGGGGGTGCGGGTGACCGGCCCGCTGAGCCTGGACGACCTGCGCCGGGTCTTCGCCGGCTTCTGAGCCCTCGGCAGTGATCGACTCCATATCGCCGACCTGGGGGTATCCCAGCGCGGGGAAACCGCAATCTCGGCGATATGGAGTCGACCAAGCGGCGGGGCCGCGCGATCACGCGGGCCGGTCAGCCCGGCCCGCGCGGCACGTCAGCCCTTCACACAGACCACCTGCTTGAGGTGTGCGACCACCTCGACCAGGTCCTCCTGCTGGGCCATCACCTCGGTGATGTCCTTGTACGCGCCGGGGATCTCGTCGACCACCCCGGCGTCCTTGCGGCACTCCACCCCTGCGGTCTGCGTGGCCAGGTCCGCCGTGCTGAACGTCCGCTTGGCCTGCGCCCGTGACATCCGCCGTCCGGCCCCGTGCGAGGCCGAGCAGTACGCGTCCGGGTTGCCCCGTCCCCGCACGATGTACGACCCGGTGCCCATCGACCCGGGGATGATGCCCAGGTCACCCCGGCCGGCCCGGATCGCGCCCTTGCGGGTGACCAGCACGTCCACCCCGTCGTAGGTCTCCTCGGAGACGTAGTTGTGGTGGCAGGAGATCGGCTCGTCGTAGCCGACCTGCGGGAAGTGCTCGCGCACCACGCCGCAGAGCAGGGCCAGCATGACCGCCCGGTTGCGCCGCGCGTACTCCTGCGCCCACCACAGGTCCCGCCGGTAGGCGTCCATCTCCGGTGTGCCGGTGAGGAACACCGCCAGGTCCCGGTCCGGCAGGTCGGTGTTGTGCGGCAGCTTCCTGGCCACCCCGATGTGCCGCTCGGCCAGCTCCTTGCCGATGTTGCGGGACCCGGAGTGCAGCATCAGCCACACCCGGCCCTCGTCGGCACCACCCTGCTCCAGGCAGACCTCGATGAAGTGGTTGCCCCCGCCGAGGGTGCCGATCTGCCGCTGCGCCCGCGTCTCCAGCTGCGCCACCCGCCGGTCCAGGCCGGCGAACCGCCCCCAGAAGTCGTCCCAGCCGGCCTGCTCCAGGCCACGGATCCGACGGGTGTCGACCGAGTCCTGCCGCTGGGCGAAGCCGACCGGGATGGTGGCCTCGATCGCGGAGCGCAGCCCGGCCAGGTCGTCCGGCAGATCGGCGGCGGTCAGCGAGGTGCGTACCGCCGACATCCCGCAGCCGATGTCGACACCGACCGCCGCCGGCGAGACGGCCTGCCGCATCGCGATCACCGAGCCGACCGTGGCGCCCTTGCCGAAGTGCACGTCGGGCATGACCGCGACGCCCTGCACCCAGGGCAGCGCGCCGATGTTGCGCAGCTGCCGGGCGGCCTGCGGCTCGATGGCGTACGGGTCGGTCCATACCCGGACCGGCGCACGGGTCCCGGCGAGAGGGGTGAATCCCATCGTGGTCTCCTCAAGTCGTGCCTCGCCACCGACGGACGGTGACCGTTAATGATCATTCGCTGTTCGATCGGAGTTCGGTGGCGGTACGCGGATACGAAACGGCCGCCCGATCCCCGTGGGATGGGCGGCCGGCGGACGCGTCAGCGTCGGCGTCAGTCGCGCCATCTGGGCCCGAAGCCCCGCAATGGGCGGCAGGCACGGGTTTTGACGTTGGTGAGCACAGGGGCACCGGCGGAGGGCAGGCGCCAGGCGGCGTCGGTGCGGACGCGTCGCGGCACGGCGTACTCCCTCCGGGTGTGATCGGTTGACCTTGCATCGACGAGAGTAGGAGAGCCGCAGCGCGTCCGCAATGGATATTGCCTACCGGCCGCCGACCCGGCGGGCCACCGCCAGCAGATACTCCTTGCGATCCAGCGGATTGTTGTCCCAGCGGGCCCGGGTGGGGGCGGGACCTCGCACCGGGCGGTAGCTGTCGAACTCGGTCTCCAGCACGCCCTCGCCCCGGGTCAGCGCGGGCAGGCGACGTTCCAGCGCGTGCACCAGGCCCGCCGGGATCTCGCCCCGCACCAGGTACGACGCGCCCTGCCCGGTGGTGTCGGTCGGCACGGCGTCCAGCCGGGTCAGCGCGGGCAGCAGCGTGCCGAGGACGTCACCGGGCACCTCCAGCCGGAAGCGGTGCACCGGCTCGTGGACCCGCGTGCCGGCACGGGAGAGCGCGGCCATCAGCACCAACGGGGTGAGATTGCGGAAGTCCCCCGCCGTGCTGGACATGCTCTTGTCGAAGCTGCCGTGCGAATGGCTCTGCCGCGCCCAGTAACCGGCGTGGGTCATCGTCACCTCGCAGTCGGGGACCTCCCACCCGTGCAGGCCCTGGCGCAGGGTTCGGCGCACGGATTCCTCCACGGCGGCGAAGAAGGCCGGTGGCATCGATCCCAGCTCGACGCCGAGCTGGAAGCTCACCCCGGCGCCGGTCGGCGCCGGCGCGATCCGCAGCCCGACGGTGGCCAGGAACGGGTTGGGTGCCACCGCGATCACCTCAACCGCCCCGCCGACGCCGCATACCCGCTCCACGTGCACCGTGCTGGTTTCCCGGAACGTCACCCCCACGCCGAAGTCGTCGGCCAGGGTGGCCTGGATGACCTCCTTCTGCACCTCGCCGTAGAGCGACACGCTGATCTCGTGCTGCCGGTCGTCCTGCCGCAGGTTGATCAGCGGGTCCTGCTCGGCGAGCTGACTCAGCGCGGCGTGCAGCGCGACCCGGTCCACCGGGCGCGCCGGCACCACCACGGTCTCCAGCGTGGGTGGCGCGAAGTGGCGGTCCGCGCCGGCACGTTCCGGCGGTACGCCGACCGGGTCGCCGATCCGGGCGTCCGTCAGACCCCACAACCGGGCGATGTGGCCGGCGTCGACCGACGGAGCCACGACGTCGGCCCCGTCGGTGACGACTCGTATCGCCGTGACCAGCGCGGCGTCGGCCGCGCCGACGCGGAGCCGGTCACGGACCCGGATCGTGCCGGCGAAGAGCCGGACCAGGGCGATCTTCTCCCCTGCCGGGCCCCGCTCGATGGCGAACACGGTGCCGGACACCGGGGCGTCGACGTCACCCTGGACGGTGGGCAACAGTTCGGTGATCCCGGCGATCAACGTGTCCACCCCGGCGCCGGTGATCGCTGAGCCGGCGAACACGGGCTGCACCAGCGCCCGGGCGGTCCGCGTCGCCAACGCACGGCGCAGTCGCGAGTACGGCAGCGCCGACGTGTCCGCCACCCAGTCGGCGAGCAGCATGTCGTCCTGTCCCGCGAGCAGATCGAGTAGCCGGTCGGTGAAGGCGACGTCGGCGGGACCGTATGGTGCGCAGTGGGCGCCCCGGGTCCCGGGTGCCGTCACCGAACCCATCGCCACCACGGACAAAGTGAGCTTCTCCGCGACGGCCCGTACGACCCGCTCGGGGTCCGCCCCGGCCCGGTCGACCTTGTTGATGAAGATCAGCGTCGGGATGCGCAGCCTGCGCAGGGTCCGCATCAGCACCCGGGTCTGCGGCTGCACCCCCTCCACGGCGGAGATCACCAGCACCGCGCCGTCGAGCACGCCAAGCACCCGCTCGACCTCGGCGATGAAATCCGGGTGGCCGGGCGTGTCGATCAGGTTGACGGTCACGTCGTCCAGCACGAAGGAGACGACAGCCGAGCGGATGGTGATCCCTCGTTGCCGCTCCAGTGCCAGGGAGTCCGTACGGGTGCTGCCCGCGTCGACACTGCCGAGCTGGTCGGTCACACCGACGTCGTGCAGCAGCCGCTCGGTCAGGCTGGTCTTACCGGCATCGACGTGAGCCAGGATGCCGAGGTTCAGGGTTTTCACGCAGCGTCAGGTCCTTCAGGTAGGCGACAGATCCCTTCTGGTCGGACATCGACGCAGCGCGCATTGTTGCTCCCTGGAGGTTGGTGGCGGTTTCGGGTAGTTCAACAGGCCGTCGCGGGTGGGGCAACCGATTAACCGGCACGCCTGTTCACCGCCTGTCCGGCTGTGCGACGTCGTGCGCTCACCTGACACGGCTAGAGTCGCGCGGGCACTTTTCCGCCCCTGTTCAGGGAGAACCACCATCACCGCCACCTGGCCGCTGCACCGCGCCGGCACCGTCGCCACCCCACCGGCCCTCCCTCGGGCGGACGCGGATCGGGAGACGACCGACACCCGGTCGTACCGGTCTGGTTGGGCGGTGGCGGTTTGGGCGTTCCCCGCGCTTGTCGCGCTGGTGCTGGGCCTGTGGCGGTTGACCGGTCCGGCGCTCTGGGCCGACGAGTTGGCCACCTGGGGTGCGGTCCGGTTGAGCTGGTCGCAGCTGTGGCAACTCGCCGGCTCGGTGGACGCGGTCCTGACCCCCTACTACGCCCTGATGAAGGCGTACGCCGCCGTGGCCGGCACGTCCACGGCCGCGTTGCGGCTGCCGTCGGTCGCCGCCTGCACCGTCGCCACGGTGGTGGTGACCGCGCTCGGGCGGCGGCTCGGTGGCGCCAGGATGGGTCTGCTGGCGGGGTCGATCTTCGCGATCCTGCCGGTGACGTCCCGGTACGCGCAGGAAGCCCGGTGCTACGCCCTGGTCATCCTCGGTGCGGCTGTCGCGGTGTTGTGCCTCGTCAGGCTGTTGGAGGAGCCCTCGCACCGTCGACTCGCCGAGTACGCCGCCGCCGTCGGATTCGTCGGGCTGCTGCATCCGCTCAACGGTCTGCTCATGCTCGCGGGTCACGCCGTCGCGGTCGGCTGGTGGCAGCTTCCCCGACGTGTCGAGGGCTGGCGGACCGCGCGGCGGTGGGTGACGGCGGCCGGTGTGGGAGTGCTGCCGGCGCTCGTGCTGTCCGTCTGGGGTTCCGGGCAGACAGCCCAGGTGTCCTGGATCGCGCTGGTCAGACTGACAGCGTTGCAGGCGTTCCCCGAACGGCTCTTTCACTCCGCGGCCGTCGGCGGGCTCGTCCTCGTCCTCGCGGTTCTCGGTGTGCGCCGCGCCCCGGCGTACGTCTGCCTGGCCGGTGCGGCGTACGTTCCGATCGCTCTGCTGTTGCTCGCTGGCACCCACTTTCACGTCTGGGTGGCCCGCTACGTGCTGGTCGCGCTGCCGGCGCTGGCCGTCCTCGCCGCGTCCGCCCTGACCCGCGTCGGACGATCGTCGACCGTCGCCGTGTTCTGCCTGGCGGTCGTCCTGGCTGTTCCCGCACACGTCGCCATCCGAGCCCATGCTGGTCACAGTCAGGATTCGTACCGCATCGCGGCGGTCATCAGCCCTCGCTACCAACCCGGCGACGTCGTGGTGTTTCCGGACAGCCACCCGAGCATCCCCTGGTCGCCACGGGACATCTACGAGCGCTACCTGCCCGCCCCGCGCCCTCCGGACGTGCTGCGCGTCGCCCCGCAGCGCGCCGATGGCAGGTTCCTGGCGACGGAGTGCCCCGATGCCAGCTGTCTCGGCACACCACCGCGCGTCTGGGTCGTCGGGGCCGACCCCTCGGCCGACCCGCTACGGGACATGGCGCCCGGCAAGCGGGAACGGATCAGCGACGACTACCGGCCCGTGCAGCGCTGGCAGTACCCACTGCTGAGCATCACCCTCCTGGAGCGCACGACCAGCCGGTAGCTCGCCGTCTTTGCCGTCTTTGCGAAAGACGAGCCGCTCAGGTGTCGTAGCTGCCCCGCCGTCGTCGGTGATAGGCGTAGGCGACGGCGGCGAGCAGTGGTCCCCACAGCAGCAGCGGAAGATAGCAGACATAGAAGATCGCGGCCTCCCACTCACCGCCCTGGGTGGGGAAGTCCGCAGGGAGCGGCTCGCCTCCCATGTTGACCCCGGCGGATATCCGGACGAAGGCGGTGGTCCACAGGACGGTCACGACGGCCGCGCCGAGCGTCGCGGGAATGAGGGCGGCCAGCGTCGGCACCCGGCGGCCCCCCAGTCCGGGGATCCAGCGCGGGACCCGCTCTCCCCAGCCGGCGACGAGCCCAACGGCGGTGAACGCGATCACCTCCGCCACGATCGAGAGGCAGACGAGGTACACCCGCCCGTCGAGCCCGACGCCGTCGCGGAACGCGACCGGTAGACGCCAGAGCCCCGACGGCAGCACGGTGAACGGGATGGCGTAAGCAGCAATTCGCGCCCAGCGGGGCACTCCCGCCACCGGGGCGTGGGCAGTCCACCACGCCGCACGTAGCCGCGATCCCCCTGTTCCGGCGACCACCGGGAGTGGCGGCGTGACGCCGCCGAGCCGATCACGTGTTCTCATGCCGTTCACGCTAGGAACTGGCGCGTCGGACCACCTCCCTCCAGCGAGGGAATGCACCACCTGGGGACGGTCGCCTCGCCGTACCGTTTCGTCAGGTGCGAGAGCTGGATCATCGGCGGTCCCGGGCGTCCCCGGAGCCCAGCGTGGTCTTCTCTCCCGGCCGGTCGGCGGCCGGCTCGGGCGAGCCGGCCGGGTCAGAGCCGGCCAGCGGCTGCGTACGCCCGGCCGGGGTGAGCCGGGCGGGCCACCAGAACCCGCGGCCCATCAGCACCGTAAGCGTCGGCACCAGCAGCGACGACACCAGCAGCGCGGAGATCAGGATGCCGGCGGCGACCGCGAAGCCCATCTCGGCGAGCAGGGCGACACCGGCGAGCGTGAGCGAGGAGAACGTGCCGGCCAGGATGACGGCCGCGGCCACCGCCGTCGGGCCGGTGTGCCGGATGGCCAGGCGCGCGGCCCCGCCGGGGGTGCGGCCCGCGCGCGTCTCCTCGCGCAGCCGGTCCACCATCAGGATGTTGTAGTCGGTGCCGATGGCGACCACGAACAGGTACATGAAGATTGGAACGTTGAAGATGATGCCGTCCTTGCCCAGCCCGTCCTGCATCACGAACACCGATGCGCCGAGCGTGGCCAGATAGCTGAGCCCGACCAGGACCATCAGCAGCACCGCGGCGACGATGCTGCGCAGCAGGGCGAGCAGAACGAGCGCGGTGAGCCCGGCGGCGAGCGGGAAGACCAGCGAGTAGTCCTGGTTGACCGCACTGCGGATGTCGGCGAAGGTCGCGGTCGGGCCGCCCACCAGGGCGTGGGTGCCGGCCGGGGCCGCGTTGTGCGCGATCGGCCGCAGCGTGTCGGCGACTGTGTCCACCGCCTCGGGGCTGCCGGAGTCGTGGTCGAGCAGCATGCTGATCTTGGCGATGGTGCGGTCCGGGCTGTACGACGCGGGGCCGGCCTGGCCGACCCCGTCGACGCCGGACAACTGCGACCGGAAGCTGTCGACGCCTGCCTCGTCGAGCGGCTGCCCGGTGTCGCTGACCAGCAGCACGG
Source organism: Micromonospora sp. DT201 (assembly GCF_049841575.1). Lineage (NCBI taxonomy): Bacteria > Bacillati > Actinomycetota > Actinomycetes > Micromonosporales > Micromonosporaceae > Micromonospora > Micromonospora sp. DT201. The sequence continues at coordinate 68,121 of NZ_JBNCKP010000025.1, forward strand.
AGGTCGGGTTGAGGGCGCCTACCGGGAAGCCGCGCTGCAGGTCCCGCAGGGCGATCGCCGACTCGGTGTCCTGCGGGAGACCGGCGTTGTAGTCGTAGCTGGCCTGGAAGCGCAGCGCGCCCAGGGAGAGCAGCGCGAGGACGACGACCGCGGCGGCGGCCAGCACGCCGGCACGGTTCACGATCAGGTCACTGAGCTTGGCCGACGCCCGCGCCCGGGGCTGCCGCTGCCAGCTTGTGGACGGCCAGAACACCTTCGGCCCGAGCAGCGAGACGATCGCCGGGATCAGGGTGAGCGCGGTGACCACCGTGGCGGCGACCGCGATGGCCAGTGCCGGACCCTGCGCCTTGAACGAGCCGAACGAGGAGAACGCCAGGGTGCTGAACGCGATCACGATCGCCGCGCCGGCTGAGGTGATCACCTTGGCCACCCGGGCGGTCGCGTGGATCAGCGCTGTACGCGGGTCCTCGCCGGTGCGCAACTGTTCCCGGTATCGGAAGAGCAGGAAGAGGATGTAGTCGGTGCCGACGCCGAACAGCACGACGGTCACCCAGACCGTGACCGACTGCTCCGCGGTCAGGTCGAAGATCCGCTGGGCGATGCCGATCAGCTTCAACGAGACGAAGACCAGGACACCGATGGTCACCATGGGAAGCAGTGCGGCAACCGGGCTCCGGAAGATCAGCAGCTGCAGCACGATGATCAGGACGACCGTCGCCAGGGCGATGACCTGCTCGGCCGAGGCGAAGGCGTCCTGCGCGTCGATCACAATGCCGACGTCGCCGGTCATGCCCGCTAACAGATCGGTGTTCTCGAACAACGGCCCCGCGGCGGCCCGCAGCGCCCGGCCGGCCTCCTCGGTGCCGGGATCGCTCTGCGGGCCGTCGACGGTGATCTGGAGGAGCTGGACGAGGCCGTTCTCCGACACCGTCGCCTTGCTGGCCTGCACCTCGGTGACGTGCGGGATCGCCTTGTCCCGAAGCTGTCCGGCGACCTGCTCGACGAGTTGCTGATCGGCGCTGGTCAGCGCGGCGCCGTCGCGGCGCAGCACCACGAACGTCGCGGCGCTGCCGCCTCCGCTCTCCGCGAAGGCCGCCTCCTGCACCTTGCCAGCCTGGACGGACTCGTAGTGGGAGGGTAGGAAGTCGGCCTGATCACCGCTGGCGGACAGACCCGGTCCGAAAAACCCTACGATGGCCACGACGACCAGCCAGGCGCTGATCGTCCACCATGGGTGGCGGACCACACCTCGTGCCAACGTTTGGTACATCGGTCTCGTCCTTTCCAACCCCTCGGCCGGACACCACATCGTCTGCCGGTGCGCGATTCAGCCGATCACGCGGAGTTGAGGCGGCCGTGTGATGACCTTTCAGGTTCTGTGTGAGTTCGGATGCGGCCCGGACAGCGGATCAGCCGGCGATTCGGGTACACGCCATCCACCGTCGACGAACCGGGGACACCCGTACGTCGTCCTTAGTGGTTTCACAAGGTTTTCCCAGCGAACTCACAACGGCGCTGGGTCTCGGAGACGCACGGCACGGGCAGAATGGGTCGCGCAGGTGCTGCGAGCGTTGAATCGTTCAGGGGGCGAGTTGTGGTAATGCCGGATCGGACGGCCGACAGCTCCGCGACCACTGACCCCTCACCACGGGTCCTGGTCGTCGATGACGAACTCTTCCTGGCGGACCTGATCGCTTCCGCGCTGCGCTACGCGGGTTTCGCCTCGACCACGGCCGGGGACTGCGCAGAGGCGGAGGCCACCGTGACGCGCGAGCGGCCCGATCTGATCATCCTGGACGTGCTGCTGCCTGACGGCTCCGGCATCGACCTGTGCCGGCGGCTACGGGAGAACGGCGTCCTCGCCCCGGTGATCTTCCTGACCGCGCGGCGGACGGTCGCCGACAAGATCGAAGGGCTGAGCGTCGGCGGCGACGACTACCTGACCAAGCCGTTCAGCCTGGACGAGCTGGTCGCGCGGGCCCGGGCGATCCTGCGCCGGTCGCAGCTGGCCGCGCCCGCGCCGCCGCCGGAGGAGACCGGCGGGTTGCGCTACGCCGACCTGGTGATCGACCAGGAGGCGCACGTGGTGCGCCGGCAGAACGTGGTAATCGACCTGAGCCCCACCGAGTTCAACCTGCTGCGCTATCTGGTAGAGAACGCCGGCCGAGTGCTGTCCAAGCAGCAAATAGTCGACCAGGTGTGGGAGTACGACTTCGGCGGCAACCACGGCGTGGTCTCGACGTACATCAGCTATCTGCGCCGCAAGATCGACCAGTTCGATCCGCCGCTGATCCAGACCATCCCCCGGGTCGGCTACACGCTGCGCCTGCCGGCCGAGTGAGCGGGAGCCGAGTGAGCGGGATGAGCCTGCGGGGCCGGCTCATCGTCCTGGTCGCGGTGCTACTGGCGGCCGGGATGAGCGTGGCCGCGCTCGCCACCTTGGCCGCGCTGCGGTACTTCCTGATCACCCGCACCGACACCCAGCTCGATCAGCTGAGCACGGCGGTCGTGGCGCAGGTGAACAACGGCACCGGGCTGGGCCCGTCCGGCGTCGGCAGCGGCCGGCTGGCCAGCCCGGGCGGCCAGCCGTTCGTGCTTCTGCGGATCGTGTCCCCGGACGGCACCCTGTTGCTGGACCTGCAGAATCCGGGCGGGCAGGCGTCCGCGATCCGGCTACAGCCGAAGGATCCCAGCACGAGCAAACCGGACGGCGCGGTGTACGCGACCGTCACGCTGACAGATCAGCAGCCGAATCAGTGGCGGGTGCGATCCGGCTGGCTGCCCGACAGTCGGACGATCCTGCAGGTCGGTCTCCCGCTTACCGACTACGACGTGGCGAACCGCCAGCTCATCCGTACCCAGGCGGCCGCCACGGCGGTCATCCTGGCCGCCATGCTGCTGATCGCCTGGTGGCTGATCGGCCTGGGCACCCGCCCGCTGGACCGGATCGCCGAGGTGGCCGCGGACATCGGCGCCGGGCACCTGGACCGCAGGGTGCGCCCGGCCCGGCCGAATACCGAGATCGGGCGGCTCAGCGCGGCGCTCAACGCGATGCTGGTGCAGATCCAGACCGCCTTCAAGGAAAGGCAGACCTCGGAGGAGCGGCTGCGCCGGTTCGTCGCCGACGCGTCGCACGAGCTCAATACCCCGGTGGCGACCATCCGCGGGTATGCCGAGCTGTTCCGGCACGGCGCCGGCGCTCGGCCGGCCGACCTCGAGGTCGCGATGCGACGCATCGAGTCCGAGGCGACCCGGATGGGCCAACTGGTCAACGAACTGTTGGTGCTGGTGAAGCTGGACGAGGGCCGCCCGCTGGACCGGGACCAGGTGGATTTGACTCATCTGGCCAACGAAGCAGCGGCGGATGCCCGGGCCATCGCGCCCGGCCGCCCGCTGAGCGTGCAGGCGCCGGTTTCGCTCGTGGTCTCCGGCGACGAGTTGCGCCTGCGGCAGTTGCTGGCCAACCTGTTGTCCAACGTACGCCGGCACACTCCGCCGGGGACCGCCGCCGAGGTCCGGGTTTCCACCTCGAACGGCGCCGCGGTGATCGAGGTGGCCGACGACGGCCCGGGCCTGACCGAGGAGGACAGCCGACGGGTCTTCGAACGCTTCTACCGCAGCGCGACCTCGCGCAGCCGGCAGCGGGAGGGCTCCGGCATCGGCCTTGCCATCGTCGCGGCGATCGCCGAGGCGCACGGTGGCACGGCCGAGGTGAGCTCGGTGCCGGGTGAGGGCACCACCTTCACCGTACGCATCCCGCAAGACGAGCAGGCCTAACTCGACCGATCACGTCGTACCCACCGAAGCCGGTGCCGACGACCACCAGAGCGGCTGGGTTGCACGGTCCCTTTTGGTGGGCTCAGCTCGTCTAACGTGCAGCGCGTCGAGTCATTCGACGAGCCGGGCCTCCGCCCGGTCGATGGAGGCCTGCTCGTCTTCGCTGGTGCCGGCGAACCAGGTATCCGAGTCGGTGTGCACGCCGTCGGCGTCGAACCGGTGCAGCACCGCGTACCACCGCTTGTGGCGGTACCAGTCGTCGCCGGCTCCGGCACCGTCCTCAAGTGTCGCGGTGACGGAGCCGAAGAACCGGCCCTTGTCGTACCGCCCGATGAAGCGGGTGCGGTAGTCAGGCTCGTACGCGATCGGCACGCGGTCGGGACTCGCCATGGCGGGAGGTTACCGGGGCGGGTCTACGCCTGGGGTACCAGCCGGAACGACTGCGCCGCAGTGCCGTTGCAGGTGTATTGGACGAGCTGGACGCTGTCTGCCGTGGACGCTCCCGGCACGTCGAGACACTTGCCGCTGAGGCGGTTGACCAGGCGGTAGTAGCCGCCGCCCTCCGATTCGGCCCGCCACTGCTGGTTGTTGCCGCCACTGTAGGACCAGAGCTGGATCGGCGCCGAGTTCGCGGTCGACACATTTGTCACGTCGAGCACCTGGGCACTGTTGTTGCGGTTGTTGACCCGCAGGTAGCCACCGCTGGTCGGAACGAACTGATACTGCTGCGCGGCGCTGCTGTTGCAGGCGTACTGCTGGATGGCGGTGCCGTTCGCGCTGGCGGCGGCCCGCGCGTCCACGCACTTGCCGCTGCCCCGGTTGACCACGGTGTGCCAGGCGGTCGGCGAGATCGGGCCGGCCGTGGGGGTCGGCGTGGGCGTCGGGGTGGGGCTGGTGCCGACCCCGGCGAGCCAGTGCAGCCCGTCGATCAGGAGCTGGTTCTGCTGCGCGCTGTCGAAGGTCGACGACAGCCCGGTGTTGGTGCTGTAGTTCATCGCGTTGTGGCCGAAGTTGGCGTAGAGCATCTTGTATTGCCGGTTGCTCCACACCAGCGGGTAGTAGCCGCCGTACCAGGACTGGTTGGGGTCGGTGCCGACCGGGAAGCTGGACGGGTCGACCGAGGCGAGGATGTCGATGTTCGGGTTCTGCCGCAGGTCGTTGCTCCAGGAGTACCACTCGCTGATCGACGAGGGGAACGTCGCCGGGAGGTTCCGGGTGGCGGCGTGGGTGCGGTTGTCGGCGCGCATCGTGACCCGGGTGGGTCCCCAGGTGTTCGTCTGGAACGCGCCGGTGCCGAGGAAGGTGTTGTAGTACCAGCTCCAGCTCGACGGGTTGTCGGTCCACGCGCTGACGTGGAAGCCCAGCCACGCCCCGCCGTTCTGCATGTACTGCTGGAACGCGGCCCGCTGCCCGCTGGGCGGCGCGTCGTCCAGGAACATGATGACCTTGTACTGGGCCAGGTTGGCGGTGTTCAGCAGGCCCCAGTTGGTGGTGGCCTCCCAGGAGAAGCCGTACTGGGCTGCCGCCTGCGGGAACCAGGCCCGGGCGTCCTTGACGAAGTCGATGTGCGCGGCGTCCCAGGTGCCGTTGTAGAAGGCCAGGACCTTGAACGTCGGCGCGGCCTGCGCCTGCCGCGAGGCGTTGACCGCGAGGCCGGCGCTCAGCGCGACGATCAGGGCGACGAACAACGACAGGATCCTTCTGGTACGGGAGGAGAGTTCTGCGATCACCTGATCGTCCCTTCGCTGGGGACGCGCCGCCGCGTCGACCGGAGCCATTTGTTCACAAGGTTTACAGATAGATGAAAGGTTATGCCTTGCGTCGGGTGGCGTCAATCGTCGGCCAGCCGATCCGTGGGATTCCTGCGACAACGGGTACTCCGCGCCGGTGACCAGCCCGGATGTGGTGAACGTCGACCAGCCGCTCGCAGTGGACGTGCCCGCCGCGCCACACGACGCGAGCGGAGAGCGGGTGCCGACTCGCGACCTGGCCAGCCTCGCGCCGCCGGCCAGGTCCGCACGCCGCTGGACCCCGGGCCGGGTGGTCGCCACCCCGGCCGCGCTCGAGCACCCGCACGGCCAGCGGATCGTCACACTGGTGCAGGCACAGGGCATCGAGGTGGAACACCTGCGCTCCAACCGACTGACCGGCGTACGCGGGCAGACCGACCGGGAGACGTACGCCCGGGCCAAGGCGACCATGGCGATCGTGGTGAGCCCACCCTCGCGACGCGCCCTGCAACCCATCGCGCCCAGCGCCGACTGGCGGGTCGACCTGGCCGAGGGCTGCCCGGCACACTGCCAGTACTGCTACCTCGCCGGATCGCTGTCCGGCCCGCCGGTGACGCGGGTGTACGCGGACCTGGAGGACATCCTGGGCGGGCTGGCCGAGTACGCCGGGCGTGGCACGGTGACCAGCCGCAACGCCCGGCGTGCCGACGAGGGCACCACGTTCGAGGCGTCCTGCTACACCGACCCGCTGGCGTTGGAGCATCTGACCGGCAGCTGGCGACGGGCGGTGGAACACTTCGCCGACTGGGACGCACCTGTGCAGTTGCGCTGGACCACCAAGTACGCCGACGTGGCGACGTTCGTCGGCCTGCCGCACGCCGGTCGGACCCGGGTCCGGTTCAGCGTCAACTGCGCCCCGGTCAGCGAGCGGTTCGAGGGCGGCACCGCCCGGGTGCCGGACCGGCTGGCCGCGCTGCGCCGGCTCGCCCTCGACGGCTACCCGGTCGGGCTGACCATCGCGCCGATCATCGCGCTGCCCGACTGGCGGGAGCGCTATGGCGAGTTGCTCGACCAGGTCCGCGCGGCGGTCGACGGGGTGCCGGGTCTGGACCTGACCGCCGAGCTCATCACCCACCGGTTCACCCCGGGCAGCAAGGAGGTGCTGCTCGGCTGGTACCCCCGGACCCGCCTGGAGATGGACGAGGAGTCCCGCAGTCGCAAACACGGCAAGTTCGGCGCGGTGAAGTACGTCTACCCGCGCGACACCATGGCCGAGCTACGCGAGTGGTTCCACGCCGAGCTCGCGGCACGCGTACCGGCCTGCCGGATCCTCTACTGGACCTGACCGACGCCGGGCACCTGACCGACGGCCAGCGGATGGCGACTCAGACGCCGACGGTGCCGTCGACGCCCTCGCGTAGGAAGTCGGCGTGGCCGTTGTGCCGGGCGTACTCGTGGATCAGGTGCAGCATCACCAGCCGCAGCGACACGGTCTCGCCGGAGCGGACGTTGTGGCCCGTCACGTCCAGCGACGCCGCCGCCCGCTCGATTCGGCGGGCGTGCTCGACCTCGCGCTCCCAGGCGTCGAAGGCCTCGGCGCGGGTGGCCGACCTGGCGTCGTACGCCTGCTGGAAGTCGCCGGTCTCCGACCAGACCAACGGAATGTCCTCGCCGGAAATGACCCGCCGGAACCAGGCACGTTCCACCTCCGCCATGTGCCGCACCAGGCCAAGCAGGGACAGCGTGGAGGGCGGCATGGACTGCCGGCGCAGCTCCTCGTCGGAGAGACCCTCGCACTTGAGGGCCAGCGTCGCGCGATGGAAGTCGAGGAAGGCGCGCAGCGTCTCCCGCTCGTCGCCGGTGACCGGAGGGCCGATCCGTTCGGTAGTCATTGAAGTGATCATGCCGGATGGCACCGGCGGCGGCGGTGCCGGGGCACGCGTCAGCCGACCGAGGAGCGGGCGACCGGCGCGGTGAAGAACGTGTCCGGGTACGGCTCGTCGCGGAGGCTGTAGTGCCACCACTCGAGTTCGTAGTTGACGAACCCGGCGTCGGTCATCAGCCGCTGCAACAACCGACGGTTGTCTCGTGCCGTACCGGTGATGCGCGGGTCGGCGGTGTGCGCGCGGGCGTCGAAACAGTCGAAGCCCGTACCCATGTCGATGCTGTTGTCTTCGAACCGTTGCCCCCGTGGCGCGGTGCAGGCGACCAGCGGCTGCCCGGGCCGGTACGGGGGTTGGCTGGCGGCGGGCTCGTCGACCAGGGTCAGGTCCATGGTGCTGCCCCGGCTGTGCGCCGTGGGTGCCCCGATGTAACCCTCGGCGAAGAGCCGGTCCTTGGCCACGTCCGGATAGAACTCGGCCTTCGTCTCCTGCTCGCCGGGGCGCTTGGCCCAGGCGACGAAGTCGTCCACCGCCGGCTGCGGGCGGTAGCAGTCGTACACCTTGAGGCTGTGCCCACCGGCCAGCGCGGCGTCCTGCACCCGGCGCAGCGCCTCGGCCGCCTGTCGGGTGAGCAGGCACAGCGGCTCCGGATACGCGGTGATCGGGCGGCCGACGAAGTTGTGCGCGGTGGCGTACCGGATGTCGGCGTGGATGCGCGGGTCGAAGTCGGTCAGCACCACGAACCTCGGCAACCGGTCCGCGGCGGGGACGGACGAGGTGGAGGTGGGACTGGGGACGGGGGTTGGCCGGGGAGTGGGGCTCACCGGCGTCGACTGCGGCGCGGCCGGCGCGGGGCGGGGCTCCGGCCGTGAGCAGCCGCCGAGCAGCGCGGCGAGCGCGAGCACGACGGCGATGCGGTAGCGCACAAGTCCTGTCTATCAGCCCCGCCCGGCACGGGGTGCCGGATCAGCCCCGCCGGCACCCCGTGCCGGATCATCCTGCGGTCAGGTGTTCGCGCAGGAAGACCAGCGCGGCCTCGTCGTCGTCGATCCCGCCGGCCTCGTGGCCGTTGTACCGCCACACCGCCAACTCGGTCGGCCCGGCGTGGGCGTTGACCGCCGCGTAGACCGTCGACGGGGGCACGATGTCGTCCATCAACGCGACCGAGTACCGCGCCGGGCGGCGGCAGCGTCGGGCGAAGTTGACCCCGTCGACGTACGCCAGGGTGGTCAGCACCTGTTCCTCGGCGTTGCGGTGGATCGCCAGGTAGTCGCGGATCTCCCGGTAGGGGCGGGCGGCGGTGGTCACCACCGCGTGCGGGATGTCGCAGAGGAACGGCACGAATGCGACCACCGCCCGCACCCCGGGTGCCAACGTGCCGGCGGCGAGCGCCAGCCCGCCGCCCTGACTGTGCCCGAGCACCGCCACCCGGGTCGGGTCGACCACCGGGAGGGTCCGGACGGCGTCCACCGCCCGGACCGCGTCGGTGATCAGTCGCCGGTAGTAGTAGGTTTTCGGGTCGGCGATGCCCCGGGTGGTCACCCCGGGCGCCTCCGGGCCGGCTGCGCCGAGGTCCGGGGTGTCCCCCCGGCTCCATCCCGAGCCCTGCCCCCGGGTGTCCATCTGCAGGTGCGCGAACCCGGCCGACACCCAGAGCAGGTTCTCCAACGGGTGCCCACGCCCGCCGCCGTAGCCGGCGAACTGGACCACGGTCGGCAGCGCCGTGTCGGCGCCGCGAGGCACCCGCAGCCAGGCTCGCACGGGCTGGCCTGCGAAACCCGCGAACGTCACGTCGAGTACGTCGATACTTGCCAGCCCGGTTTCGACCGGCTCGGCCCGCACCGGCCAGCCAGCCTCCCGGGCCTCGGCCAGGGTGCCGGCCCAGAAGTCGTCGAAGTCCGCAGGGGCCCGGACCACCCCACGGTAGCCACGCAACTGTTCCTCAGGTAGATCGGTGTACATGGCCGCCCTCGGTCCACTGAATTTCCGGAAGATTTCCGTAACTTGGCGAACGCTAGAACCGACCTGGCATGTCGTCAACCCGCATCGGTGGGGCAAGATGACGCGTGGAACGGGCACGCCGTTTCGGGACACACGGTGGACGACGTTTTTCGGTCGTTCTTCCGGCTCGGTGAAGGAGACGCGGGTGGGCGCGGACGACGGACGCAGGGTGACCATCACCGCGATCGCACGGGAGGCCGGGGTGTCGGTGCCGACCGTTTCCCGGGTGCTCAACGGTCGCTCCGATGTGGCCCCGGACACCCGGGAGCGAGTCGAGGAGCTGCTGCGTCACCACGGCTACCGGCGTCGCACCAGCCGCAGCGTGCGCCGCGCCGGCCTCGTCGACCTGGTCTTCAACGACCTGGACAGCCCCTGGGCCGTGGAGATCATCCGGGGCGTGGAGGATGTCGGGCACGGCGCGGGCGTCGGCACGGTGGTCTCCGCGATCCACCGGCAGCCGACCGCTGCCCGGCAGTGGTTGCAGAATCTGCGCACCCGGGCCACCGACGGCGTCATCTTCGTGACGTCGCACCTGAGCCCGCCGCTGCACGCGCAACTACGCCGCCTCAACGTGCCGGTGGTGGTCGTCGACCCGGCCGGCGTGCCGGCCATGGACGTGCCGACGATCGGCGCCACCAACTGGGCTGGCGGGCTCGCCGCGACCGAACACCTGCTCGCGATCGGGCACCGGCGCATCGGCCTCGTGGCCGGGCCGACGCACCTGCTGTGCAGCCGTGCGCGGCTCGACGGTTACCGGGCCGGGTTGGAGAGCGCCGGTGTGCCGGTGGACGACAAGCTTGTCTACCCAGGCGATTTCTACCACGCCTCCGGGTTCGCCGGCGGGACCGCGCTGCTCGACCTGGCCGATCCGCCGACCGGCATCTTCGCCGCCAGTGACCAGATGGCCTTCGGCGTCTACGAGGCCATCCGGCGCCGGGGCCTACGGGTGCCCGACGACGTGAGCGTTGTCGGCTTCGATGACCTGCCCGAGGCTCGCTGGGCTTCACCACCGCTGACCACTGTGCGCCAACCGTTGGTCGAGATGGGACGGTTGGCGGCACGGACCGTGCTGCGCCTGGCCCAGGGTGAGGGCATCGACTCGCCGCGGGTCGAGCTCGCCACGGAAATGGTCGTACGCGACAGCACCGCACCGCCGACCGGCTCGTCTAGCCCGTCGTGACGGTCGGAACTGGGTCGGTAACCGGTCGGACCAGTTCCGATCCGCTTCCGAAAATTCCAGGTGCCCGGCGTGCCCGCTGGGCGCTACCGAACCCGCTGGCGCGGTGAGCGACCGAGCGTCGCCCACCGCGCCATGCTCTCAGTGGTGGTGTGCGCGGACGGCCTTGCGAATGTCGACAGGCAGCGCGGGCGCGCCGTCGACCGGTGCCGGGTCCTCGGCGGTCGGTGCCACTCCCCCGGCCACGATCCGGTCCAGCGTGGCGAGACCGGCCCCATCGATCTCGCCGAAGATCGTGTAGTTGGGGCGCAGCGCCGAGTTCGCGTAGACCAGGAAGAACTGGCTGCCGTTGGTGTCCGGCCCGGCGTTGGCCATGGCCAGCACGCCCCGCGCGTACACCCGACGCTCCCCGGTGGGATCGGTGGGTGCCGGCGGCAGGTCGGTCGGCAGTTCGTCGCGGTACCGGTACCCCGGGCCACCCTCGCCGGTGCCGGACGGGTCACCGCACTGCAGCACGCTCAGCGTGGGGTACGTGGTGAGCCGATGGCACGAGGTGCGGTCGTAGAAACGCTTGCCAACCAGGTGCAGGAAGCTCTGCACGGTGCAGGGCGCGGCGGCCCGGTCCAGGGTCAACCCGATCGGCCCGTGGTTGGTCGACAGGGTCACCCGGACGCTGCCCCGGGCCGGGGTGCGTCGCGGGTCGGGCGGCAGCGGCACCGGCCGGGCCGCGGGCTCGTCTGGCGTCTCCGTGTACGCGCAGGGGCCGTGGGTGGTGCGCGGCGGCCGGGTGGCGGTGTCGACGGTGGTGGCCGTCGTGGCGGACGCCGTCACCGCGTCGACCGACGGGCCGGGGGCGGCGAGCGCGGTGGTGGACGCGCCGACGACCAGTGCTGCGGCGAGCACGGTCACCCCCGCGAGGCGGGTCAGGGCGCGCACCGGCGGGCGGGGTGTCGCCACACCGGGGCGCGGTTCGAGTTCACTCGACACTGGGATCCTCCTGGACTCGTGGTGCCAGAAAGATCGGAGTCTATGGACGTCAGCGCCCGATGTCGATCCGTCAGGCCAGCCGACGGCGACGCCGCCACAGCAGCCCGCCCAACAGCGCCAGCACCCCCGCGCCACTCACCGCGGTCACCCACCACAGCCACCCCGAGCCGGTACGCGCTGGCCCGCTGGCCGCCGCTGGCCGAGGGCCACCGGGCACCGCCAGCGCGGACGGCGCCGCCGACGGCGTGGCGGTCAGCTCACCCGGTTCGACCAACCGACCGACGGAGGCGTCCCGGGGCAGCGTGAAGCCCCAGTCCAGCAGGGCCGCGCCCTGCTCCCAGCCGCGCTTCGGTGCCGGTTCGGCACCCAACAGGGTCACCACCAACCGTCGCCCGCCGCGTTCGGCGGCACCCACGTAGGTGTGCCGGGCCAGGTCGGTGAAGCCGGTCTTGCCACCGAGCGCACCCGGGTACTTGAAGATGAGCTGGTTTTCGTTCTGGATCTGGAAACCCTTGGTGCGCTGCGCCGGCTGGGCGGGAATCGCCGCCTGCTTCGTCAGCGCGTACCGGCGGAAGGTCGGCTCGGCGAAGCAGGCCCGGGCGATCAACGCCAGGTCGTAGGCGCTGGTGAACTGACCCTTGCCGTCCAGCCCCGACGGCGTGACCGCGTGCGTCTGGAGCGCGCCGAGCCGGTGCGCCTGCTCGTTCATGGCCGCGACGCCGCCAGACGCGTTCCCGCCGCCGCCGAGGCGGGCCAGCGCGTTGGCCGCCTCGTTGCCGGAGTTGAGCAGCAGCCCGAGCCAGATGGTCTCGATGGTGTAGCGGCCGCCCTCGACCAGGCCGACGGCGGACGAGCCGGGCTCGATGTTCATGTCGTCCGCGGTGACGGTGACCGTCTGCTTCGGGTCCAGTCGGGGCAGCATCGTGGCGGCGAGCAGTAGTTTCTGCACGCTGGCCGGGGTGCCGTACTCGTGTGGGCCGCAGCCGCCGAGCACCTGGCCGCTGTCCAGGTCGGCGACCAGCCACGACGTGGCCGTGATCCCCGGTGGCGCGGCGGCGTCGGCCGGCACGACCAGCCCGGCCGTGTCCAGCGCCGCGCCGCCGACCACCCGCTGCTCGGGCACGGCGGGCGGGGGCGTGGGCCGGGGCGGACGGGACATCGCCGGCGCCGGCACCCGGGGGCATCGGACGGTCGGCCCGGCAGGCGCTCCCGCGGCGGCGACCGGCGCGGGAGCGAGCAGGATGACGGACGCCGTGGCGGCCAGCAGCGCAGCTCTCATGTGCCCGACCCTAGTCAACAAGATCGCACGGCGGGACGGGATACCCCGGTCGGTCAACGGGCGCCGCCGCGAGCGCGCAGGTAGTCGTGCAGCGCGGCGCTCCCCCGCAGCCGACGCAGGCTGCGGCCATGCAGCTCCTGCTCGCGGCGGGCCAGCTCGGCACGGACCCGCTGCGCGCTGCCGGTGCTGCGCAGTTCGCCCAGCACCGCCGCAATGATCTCGAACGGGTACGCGCCTCGGCGTAGCAACGCGATGACCTGCGCGGCGCGTAGCTCCGTCTCGTCGTACACCCGGTAGTTGGTGCCCGGCGTGCGGCCCGGGCGCAGCAGTGCGCGCTCCTCCCACAGCCGCAGTTGCGAGGTCCGGACCCCGACCAGTGCGGCGACCTCGCCGATGCGGGCGCCGTGACGGGGTGCCGGTCGGGCCTGCGGTGGGCTGGCCAGCACGGTCTCGAAGGCGCCGAGCACCCGACGGATCTCTGCGCGTTCCCGGTCCAGCTCGGCGTGGCCGCCGTCGAGCGCCGCGAGGGCCGCCGGCAGGTCACCCCTGTGCACCGCCGCCATGATCTCCCGGGTACGGCTCCAGCCGTGTCCCTCGGCCAGCCGCCGCGCCACGGTCAGCGCCCGTGCGTGCTCGGTCGTGAAGATCCGGTAGCCGCTCGCGGAGCGCCCCACCGGCGGCAGCACACCCTGCTCGACGTAGTTGCGGACCTGCTGCACCGAGATCCCGACGGTGGCCGCCAGATCCACGGCGCGTAGCCGATCCCCCGGGGCGATGTCCACGTTAGTCACCGTACTGCTTACGACGTGAATTGAGACTTTCCGGGGCGTCCTACAGAACCTTGCGCTCGAATCTCGCCGAAAGTCTCTACATGGGGATGAATGAGACAATGGAACCCGCCAGTGCCCGACGGGACGGAACTCCCGCCATGACTCCGTGAAGGGTTCGCATGTCGCAGCCAGCATGGTCCGCCGCCGACAGCCACGACATGATCGAGGTACGCGGAGCGCGGGAGAACAATCTCGCCAGCGTCTCGGTCGACATCCCCAAGCGCCGGTTGACCGTCTTCACCGGTGTCTCCGGGTCGGGCAAGTCGTCGCTGGTCTTCGGCACCATCGCCGCCGAGTCCCAACGCATGATCAACGAGACCTACAGCGCGTTCCTCCAGTCGTTCATGCCGAACCTCAACCGGCCCGACGTCGACTCGCTGCGCAATCTCAGCGCGGCCATCGTCGTCGACCAGGAGCGGATGGGCGCCAACTCCCGCTCCACCGTCGGCACCGCCACCGACGCGTACGCGATGCTGCGGATCCTCTTCAGCCGTCTCGGCGACCCGTCGGTGGGCGGGTCGGGGGCGTTCAGCTTCAACCTGCCCGAAGGCATGTGCCCCACCTGCGAAGGGCTGGGCCGGGTCTCCGACCTCGACGTCAACGAGCTGGTGGACGTCGAGCGTTCCCTCAACGACGGCGCCATCACCGTGCCCAACTTCGCGGTCGACTCCTGGTACTGGCAGACCATCGTCGGCTCCGGCCTGTTCGACCCCGACGTCAAGCTGCAGGACTTCACCCCGCAACAGTGGGAGGACTTCCTCCACAAACCGTCCACGAAGATCAAGGTGGGCAGCAACAACTGGACGTACGAGGGCTTGGCGGTCAAGGTCAAGAGGTTGTTCCTCGCCAAGGACCGCGAGTCGATGCAACCGCACATCCGCGCCTTCGTCGACCGGGCGGTCACCTTCACCAGCTGCGGCGACTGCGGCGGCACCCGACTCAACGCGGCGGCCCTGTCGTCGCGGATCGCCGGGCACAACATCGCCGACTGCTCGGCCATGCAGATCAGCGACCTGGCCGCGTTCGTCCGGGGCGTCGACGACCCGGCGGTGGCACCGCTGATCGCCAACCTGCGGGACCTGCTGGAGTCGCTCATCGAGATCGGGCTGGGCTACCTCAGCCTGGACCGTGAGTCGGCAACCCTGTCCGGCGGTGAGGCGCAACGGGTGAAAATGGTCCGACACCTCGGCTCCAGCCTCTCCGACGTCACGTACGTCTTCGACGAACCCACCGTCGGCCTGCACCCGCACGACATCGCCCGGATGAACGACCTGCTGCTGCGGCTGCGCGACAAGGGCAACACCGTGCTGGTCGTCGAGCACAAACCGGAGACCATCGCGATCGCCGACCACGTGGTCGACCTCGGCCCCGGTGCCGGCGGCGACGGCGGCCGGATCTGCTTCACCGGCGATGTGCCCAGCCTGCGCCGCTCCGACACGCTCACCGGCCGACACCTGGACCACCGGGTGACCCTGCGCGACCACGTACGCCCACCGACCGGGCAACTCGCCATCCGCCAAGCCGACCTGCACAACCTGCGCGACGTGGACGTGGACCTCCCGCTCGGGGTGCTCACCGTCGTCACCGGCGTGGCCGGCTCCGGTAAGAGCTCACTGATCCACGGGTCGCTGCGCCGCCGTTCCGGAGTCGTGATCGTCGACCAGTCCGCGATTCGTGGGTCACGACGTAGCAACCCGGCAACCTACAGCGGGCTGCTCGACCCGATCCGTACCGCCTTCGCCAAGGCCAACGGTGTCAAGGCAGCGCTGTTCAGCGCCAACTCCGAGGGCGCCTGCCCCACCTGCAAGGGGATCGGGCTGATCTACACGGACCTGGCGATGATGGCCGGCGTCGCCAGCGTCTGCGAACGGTGTGAGGGGCGGCGGTTCACCGACGAGGTGCTCACGTACACGCTGCGCGGCAAGAACATCAGCGAAGTGCTGGCCATGTCGGTCGCCGAAGCGCACGGTTTCTTCCCCACCGGGCCCGCGCACCTCATCCTCGGTCGGCTGGTCGACGTCGGGCTGGGCTACCTCAGCCTCGGCCAGCCGCTGACCACCCTGTCGGATGGGGAACGGCAACGACTCAAGCTGGCCATCCGCCTGGCGGAGAAGACCACCACGTACGTGCTGGACGAGCCAACCACGGGCCTGCACCTGGCCGACGTGGACCAACTGTTGGCTCTGCTCGACCGGATGGTCGACAGCGGAAACACGGTGATCGTCATCGAGCACCACCAGGCGGTCATGGCCCACGCGGACTGGATCATCGACCTCGGCCCGGGCGCCGGGCACGACGGCGGCCAGGTCGTCTTCACCGGCACCCCCGCCGACTTGGTCGCCCACGGCGACACCCTCACCGCCCACCACCTACGGGAGTACGTCAACGAGCCGGCGCAGATCGCCCAGGGATAACAGCACCCGACGGCGGCTGTCAGGAGACGCGGCGCAGCCAACGTCGCTGCCAGGGGGTCTCCACCGCCTTCGGGTGATAGCCCGCCCGGACCCACGACACCGCCCGCTCGGCCGGCAGGCCGTCGAGGATCGCCAACGCGGCCAACGCCGTTCCGGTACGCCCCACCCCACCCCGACAGGCCACCTCGACGCGCTCACCGTCCTGCGCCCGCCGCAGCGCCGCCCGCAGGGCATCGAGGGCATCCGCCCGATCGACCGGTACCCAGAAGTCGGGCCACCGGATCCGCCGATACGGCCAGGTCGGCTCCGGGCCGGGCGCCAACAGCAGGGCGAAGTCGGCTCGTGCGGCAGCCGCGCCGATGCGGCGTCCGCGCACCGTCGCCCCACTGGGGAGTACGAGTACGCCCAGCTGCTCGGACCAGGGCTGAGCATCAGTCATCCCAGCATTGTGCCGCCAGCCCGACGGGCGGACACAGACAGCGCCGCCCCCGGCCGGTTGGTCAGGGGCGGCGCTGGTGTCGGTGTGCAGGTCGCCTCTCGGCGAGTGGCGCGACGCGGCTCCAGCCGAACGGTATTCCGC
>NZ_JBNCKP010000026.1:0-77150 GCF_049841575.1 Micromonospora sp. DT201
TACGAAATACTAAAATCCTGACCGCCCGCAGAGCCCTCGGTCGGACGACCCGAACCATCAAAACCCGAAAACACCGTGCCGTCCGGCGACACCTGCGAAAGCACTACACCATCGGCACCGAACTCCACCACACTGCCATCGGCATAACGCGTGACCGAATGACCATCCGGACCATACGAAATACTAAAATCCTGACCGCCCGCAGAACCCTCCGTCGGACGACCCGAACCATCAAAACCCGAAAACACCGTGCCATCCGGCGACACCTGCGAAAGCACTACACCATCGGCACCGAACTCCACCACACTGCCATCGGCATAACGCGTCACCGAATGACCATCCGGACCATACGAAATACTAAAATCCTGACCGCCCGCAGAACCCTCCGTCGGACGACCCGAACCATCAAAACCCGAAAACACCGTCCCATCCGGCGACACCTGCGAGAGCACTACACCATCGGCACCGAACTCCACCACACTGCCATCGGCATAACGCGTGATCGTATTGCCATTACCCGAATACTCGAACGTAAAGTCCTGCCCATCGGCGGCGCTGCCCTCGGTCGGACGACCCGAGCCGTCGAAACCCGAAAACACCGTCCCATCCGGCGACACCTGCCGCAGCACCACACCATCGGCACCGAACTCCACCACACTGCCATCGGCATAACGCGTGATCGTGTCGCCATTACCCGGATACTCAAGCGTAAAGTCCTGCCCATCGGCGCTGCCCTCGGTCGGCCGCCCTGAGCCGTCAAAACCCGAAAACACCGTCCCATCCGGCGACACCTGCCGAAGCACTACACCATCGGCACCGAACTCCACCACACTGCCATCGGCATAACGCGTCACCGAATGACCATCCGGACGGTAGTTGACCCGGAAGGGCTCCCCGTCGATCGAACCGGCTAGCGGTCGGTGTTGCGCGTCGAACTCGCTATAGACAGTGCCGTCGCCAGTGTCCTGCCAAACGACGCTACCCTCTGCATCGAAGCGAGCGGCGGAGCCATCTGCGTAACGGACGACGGAGCTGTCGTCGGCCGCCCGGTAATCGATGGTGAAACTGGAGCCTTCGGCAACACCGGCATGCGGTCGGCCCTGGGCATCGAAGGATGAGTAGACCGTACCGTCAGCGGTCGTCTGCCGGACAAGGCCGCCACCTGCGTCATATTCGGCGGACGAACCATCCTCGTAGCAGGTGAGGTTACCGCCGTCGGGACGGTACGTGATGGTGAAGTGGTTGCCGTTCGCAATTCCCGCATGAGGGCGGTCGAGGGAATCGAACGATTCGAGAACGGTGCCGTCGGCGGTTTGCTGTCGGAGGATGCGGGTGTCGGGGACTGGTTCGGCGTCACCGTTGGGTTCGGTGGGCGGGTCGGCATTGGCGGGCTCCGAGGAGGTGTCGGCGGGCTGGGATGCGTCGGACGCCGAGAGGACGGTGCCGTCGGGCAGCGTCCGCCTGAACAGGTGCCCGTTCAGATCGAATTCGGCGACCGTGCCATCGGTGTACCAGACGGTGGAGCCGGCACCGTCGCCCGTGGGTTCGTCGGCCGTCGCCGGCGCTTGCCCCGAGGTACCGGAGTTGGTCATCTGTGCACCACCTATGACAGAGGGTCGGGCGGGTGCAGGGTAGCGAGCATTCGAGGGGCGCCGGCAAGCCCTTGTACGGGGTCTACCGCGCAATGCCACGGGGGGCACCAGATCCGGGACGTTGACAACGATCCTGGCGCGGCGAAACGCTATCGAAGAAGGAGTCTTTCTGTACGTGTACCGCCCACCAACCACGTTGAAGTCGCCGTACACGTGGGGCGGCAGATGCGCACGAGATGGGGATCGACGTGGTCAACAAGGCCGACTACAACAACGAGACGGTCAAGCTCGGGGTGGCACCGGTCGAAATATTCGATCTGGGCAAGAAGGTCAACGACCTCAGCACAGCGATTGCCAACAACTTCCTCGCGATCCACAAGCAGTGGGAAGACCTGGCGCTCGGCTGGGCGGGCAAGAGCCAGCAGGAGAGCCAGGACTTCTCGGACAAGTACAAGGTCGCGTTGGACGACTTCTTCGGCGAGGAGGGGGCGGACACCGACGCGAACAAGAAGCAGGGCGTGATCAATCGCGTCGCCGGCGGGGTGCAGGGTGCCGGCGACGCGTACGCGCAGGCCGAGGTCAACCTGTTCTACGCGTTCAAGTGGTTCGCCGACTCGTTGGAGTTTCCCGACAAGGAACTCGACACTTCGGTCCGCGATCACGCCAACGTAGACCCGCCGGAGAAGGGACCCGATCCCACACCGGGTGAGCGGGACTTCACCGGCCCGCCGATCGGCGAGAAGACGTCGGGCGGGCCCACCCCGTGGTTCAAGGAGGGCGAACCGGTCAAGGGCGATTGGTCGTGGGTCGAGACGGTCGACGGCCCCAATGACAAGAGGATCACCGTCAAGGACGGGGCGATCTGGACCGGCTACGAGGGTGACGGCGTGACGGTCGAGTGGGTGCCGGACGCCCAGTAGTCACGCACGGGTTGACGTCGCCGGTGCCTGAGACACCGGCGACGCCTCCCCTAGACGAGTAAGTCCTAACCCTGGCCCGGACTGTGAGCGCAGCCGGCGGTGACCGTCGGTCACCTCCGTCAGGGCGGATGCGGTAATGAGCGGTATACCTCAGAGTCATATTCATACCTCTGAGGTATACCGCTCAACAGCACATCGACATGGCAGGCAGCCAAAGCGGATGGCGAGGGCCCTTCGCTGCGACCCCAGCCCCATCTTGAGTTAGGACTTACTCGTCTAGCGCGTTCGTCAGAGGTCGGGGCAGTCGGCAACGTGGATGGCCACCTCGTGCAGCACGGGGCGGTACTCCTCGGGCAGTTGCGGGGCCACCGCCGCCAGGATCCTCAGCAGGTTGGGCCGTCCCTCGCGTGGCAGGTAGGCCGCGTGACGGAAGATTTCCTGCTCGACCTTTTCCTGCGGCTCCCCGTCGAGCCGCATGCCGACCGCCCGGAGGATTGCCCGGCTCGCGCCGTCGTCCAGCGTCCCGAGCGTGATTGAGGCCAGATCTTCGAACGCCGTCCTGCGGGCCTCGGGCTCCTTGACCACCAGCCCGGGCACCGCGGAGAGGATCCGCTCGTGGCGTTCCTCTGCGGTGGCGGCCCCGTGCACGCCGAACCCGACATCGACCAGGTCGGGATGACGCTGCGTCATCTGCAGGAACCCGGCATGGGCGGCGAACACGTCCGGGTCGACGCCGAGGCCGTCGATCTGGGGGCGGAGTTCCCGCAACGCTGGACCGTGCTCGGCCAGCTCGGCGCGGATCGCCGAGGTGTCGTTCAACGGCAGCGACAGGTACGACAGCAGCCGCTCGGGCGGCCGGGTGGGCTTGGACTCCCGTCGTCGATCGGTCGCTGCCCGCAGCAGCGCGGGGGTGATGTCCTTCTGCGGCGGCACGGTCACCGCACTTCCTTCGGGACCTCGGGCCTCCCACAGGTTGTCGAGGTTGAGGCTGAGGCCACCGCCCGCCAGCGACCCGGCGCCCACCGCGCCCGTGGTGCGCCGCACCAGCGGGACGTGATAGCGGTCCAGGATGTCGAGGACGGGCTTGTCGACGTCGCCCCAGGCGACCACCGTCGGCACCGCGCCGCTGACGACGTACTGGAACAACCGCATCTCCAGCCTGAGCCGGTCGCCCCGGGTCGACTGGGCGGACGGCCGCGCCGCCGGCCGTCCACCGCCGATGACGATCACATCCTGCTCGCCGTCGCCGGCCGCCCTCGTCAGCTGCTCCAGGAACCGGTCCGGCATGGACCCGACCCCGCCGATCAGCTCGACGGCGTGCGTCCCGTCGCGACCCACCTGGCGGTGGACGCGCACGCCGGACGGTGGAGCGGCCAGCGGCCGCCGCGTCGACGCCTCCGGGGTGCGGGAGCCGTCGAGATCGCGCAGCAGGCCGAGGATTTCCGCGTCGCCGGCCAGTTCCGCCATCTCGATACCGCCACGTGCTCGCGGGAACACGGCCGTGTGGCCGGTCCCGAAGTCGAGGAACGAGACGCCGTGCTCGTCGTGCACACCGAGGTACACGCTCGTACCGGCGTCGAGCCCGTCCACCGCGACGAGCGCGTACCGGGCGGCCGCGTCCGGCAGTGGGGCCGCCATCCGAGCGAACAGTTCCCCGTAGCTGTCGACCCCCCTGACCGGCGTCCCGGTGCGGCTGAGGTCTTCCCGGGTGAGCGGCCGGCCGAGTTCGCGCAGCGGGCGGGCGTACGCACGATCCGCCAGGCCGGCCGGCAGGCCCAGGTGGACCCGATCGCCGTCGAACACCATCCGGCCGAACGGGTACGGGTGCTTGAGCACCTCCGCCGCGATCTCGTCGCTGACGTCGGCGTAGGGGTCCGTCACCCAGTGCCGGTCGGGCACGACCCCGACGACGTACGCATCGTCGAGCGACGCGGTGGGCCGCATCTCCCGGTCGAAGGCGAGGAGCCGGTCACGGTCGACGGGCGGACCGGCCGCGGGGTCGTGCGGTCGCAGGCCGGCTGCTTTGGCGTACACCGGCAGCCCGATCACGTTGGCCTGCGCGGCGGCGTCGCCCAGGCCGAGCACGTCCTGGCCGAGCGAGTGCACCACCATCCGGTCCAGCGCAATCGGCGGGATGCCCCGCAGGAACTGGTACAACAACGCACGCGTCCGCCTGACGCTCGGCGGGCCGGCCTCGCCGGCAGTCCGGATCCCGTCCTGCCAGCCCACCGCCGATCCGGCGAGGTCGCGCACCGCGTCCTCCATGCCGGTGCCGAGCGAGAGGAAGGTGATCCCGCGGATGCCCCGCAGGTCGTTCGCCTCGGCGAGCCGCAGGCCGCCGTCGGCGCCGATCTGGAGAATCATGCCGTTTTTGGTCGGGATCGCATGTTCGAGGCAGATCGCGTCCATGATGCGTGGCGTGAGGGGGATGGTCACCAGGAGCCTCCGGGGCGACGGTGGGACGGGGTCGGTTGTGGCTGGTCAGCAGTTGGCGAGGAAATGGGCGACCAGTTCGGTCAGGCCAGCCCGTGCGTCGCCGGGCCCGGTTTCCAACGAGCGTTGGTGGGCCTTGTGTTCATCGAGGCGCGGCACCCACGCGGCGCGGTCCACCGGGTCGACGCAGTCCGGGTTCTTCAGGTTGGCTGGGCTTCTCGACGCCGTCACCTGCCCAAGCTTCGCCAGGATGGCCTGGATGCGCTCGCTCTCCTGCGGGTCCTGGACCACCGCCGCGTCGTCCAACTCCGCCAACTCGATCATCATGGTGAACACCGTCGCGTTCGCTCGGTCAGTCGGCGTCTTCGCCGCCGTTCGGACCAGCGCGGCGACCTGGGCATGGGTGAGTTCGCCAGCCTGCATCAACTGCCACAGCAGGCCCTCCATCGGGAACCGTTCCTTACGCGAGCGTCCGTGGAGCTTGAGGTAGTCGTACACGAACGTCGCCGGGACCGTGCCGCTCCGCTCCGGATCGAAGCGAGGCTCCAGTTCCAGCACGGTCGTCGCCGTCGGGACAAGCCGCGCCGCCGACGCCGCCGCAAGCCCCCCGGCGCGCTGCGTCACCTCCAGGATGACCAGGAAGCCGGCCAGTCGCGGGGATGCCGGGTACGCCGTCACCGCGTCTCGCAGCGCGGCCAGGGTCTCCGGCCGCCGCAGCTCCGCGTCGTGTTGCCGGTGGTACGCCTCCGCCCTGTCCCAGTCGCGGATCACCAGCCAGCCCGCCAGCACCGGTGGCAGCGGCGCGTCCATCGGCGGGACGCGCAGGGCACCCGCGGCCTCGAACAACGCGCGGTCCGGCGAGGCCGCCATCCGCACCGGCTTCCCGTCCCTGTCCCGTAGCTCCCACACCATGTCCAGCCCGGCCGGTCGTTGCCGCAGCGACACCGGCTGGTAGCTCGCCCGCAGCACCTCGGCCAGCGCCTCCTCGGACCGCTGCGTACCGGCCGTGACCACCAGCACCGGTGCCTGGCCCAGCCACTCAAACTCGCGCAGGGCCTCACCGAGCTCGGGAATGGCCTCCTTCTCCGGCTCTCCGCTGAGGTCGAGTGCCACCACCGGCCGGCCGGCGCCGCCCGCGTGTTGCCTGATCTGTTCGAGCAGCCGTTGGGCTGCCGGGCCGGCCCACTTGCCGAGCGCCCGTACCTCCGCCGGACGGTCGTCCGCCCGCTCGGGAACCGGCGCCTGCGAGCCGGCGCGCCGCGACGGTTTCGGCTCGGTCCGCACGCCCACGAACATGTTCGACAGATCTGGCGCGAGCTTGATGATCCGGTCGATGGCCAGATCGAGGGTGAACATGAGCTTGGAGAACTCGGCGTTCGCGTCGTGCTCGGTGAGCCTCTTGGCGTTCTCCGCGAGCCAGGCGAGTCCCTGGGTGCCGGCGTCCCAGGCGGCCTGGGCATCGCGGGCCGACTCGGTGTCCGCGTCGATGACGCCGACGACCTGGGGCGCGGCCTCGGCCAGCACCTCCCGCACCTGGGCGACACGCTCCAGCAGCGACCCACTGCCATCGAACCAAGCCAACGGTACGGGTACCGGTGGCGTGGCGTTCCACGTCGGCTCCGCCCGGTTCACGTCCAGTCGCCGCACATCCGCCGCCAGCCCCGACGGGTCAGACGATTCCTCACTCCGAGCTGCCCATGGTGGGGTACGGCCGAGGGCGGCCCTCCCGGCCGCCACCGCATCCAGGTCGCCGGCCGTGCGTTCGTTGATCTTCGAGACCCGGTGGAACCACTCGACGAGCGCGCCGACTTCAGTTGCCAGGCGACGGATAAGCTCACGCGCCTCGTCTGACCTGACCAAGGGCGCTATTCCGTCCAGTCTGTCAAGATCGAGGGGGCCGAGCACGGTGGCGACGGCGGCCTGGGCCGCGCTGATGACGGCAGACCGGCCATCCTCCTGCATGGCCCGCAGACGGCCCGCGAACTCGGCGGCGTTCGTCATTCGCTCCGCCGGCGACGCACTGCGTGCGCGAATCATCGCCTTGATGTCAGACAGCTGTGAAAGGGCGAAGCTCAGGGCATCGAGGGCGTTCCCGACCTCGACATGCTGCCGCCGGTTCGTCACCGCGAGAGCGTTGCGGATCGCCGTCTGGGTAGCTTCGGCCACCGAGAGAAATTTCTGCACGTACTTGTCGACCTTGTCGGCGAGGTCCGGGACGTCGTTCTGGACGTCCTGTGCGTGGGCCAGGGTCTCCAGTTTTTCGATCAACACCCGGAGGTCGCCCTCTGCGGCCCACAGCTGCGCTGTCCCGCCGGGCAGCGTGCGGAAGAATTCCACCATTATGAACAGGGGGGCGGGATAAGACACGTCTTTTCGTCGCTCGTCCAGGCGGTCGGCGGCTTCCTCGATCGATCGCCCGGCGGACTCGGTGTCCACCGGGACGCTCGCGAGGTCAGTCCCCACCCATTGCCGGACCCAGTCATTGATCTCTTTCCGGGTGGCCTGGAACGCGGCCGGCGAAAGGCCCTCCGGCCCGATGTCGGGCCCGCCCCGGCTGGCCAGCCACAGTGCCCATCGCACACCGGGTAGGTTCGACCCCGTCTCACGGATCCCCTTTCCGTGGATCCACATCCGGTAACCGTCGACGGTGCGACGGACAAGTTCGTCCCGGGCCGGTCGATCCGCCGGCGTCGCCGCGTCACGACCGAGCGCACCGCGCAGCGGCGACAGGAAATGCGGGTCAATGCGGAGCCCCAGGGCCGCCTGGACCAGTTCCCCGGGCGATTGCAGCCCCAGCCGGTAGGCGGACCAGGACAGGCCCGTCGGCACCCGGCCGGTGGCCTCGGCCAGCCCAACCAGATCCCGCGCCAACTCGCGGGTCAGTCCCGCCTCGGTGACCAGTGCCATCAGCTCGTCGAGATTCACCAGCGGCGAGTACACAGCGTCCCGGATGGCCGACGTCGAGACATTCAGGCGTTCCGCGGCCTCCTGGATCTCGGCCTCGCTGTAGCTCGGCTCGTGCTCTCGGCCGAGCGCCCGGACCACGGTCGCGACCTCGTTCCTCGGCACGTCGCCCAGAAGCTCGTAGAGCAGCCACTCGCCGTAGTCCGACGGCAGTAGCAGCCTCGCCAGCTCGGACGCCGGAAAGCCGATCCGCGCGCTGAGCGTGACGAAACGGCGCTGCTGCTCCGGCCCGGTCAACCCCTTCTCGACGAGGTGTTCCTGCAGGTCAGCCACAATCTGACTGACCGACCGTCCCGTCGCCAGCAGGGTCCGCAGCCGCCCGCCCTCCCGCGCCCGGCGAACGTAGTTCTCCGGCAACGCGTCCAGCAATTCGAACGACACGCCTTGGCTGCGCATCTCGCCGAAGAACGGGTCGGCTGTGGTCGTCAGCCCCAGCCGGCGTACGAGCCGGAGCATCAGCACGAGGTCACTGCTGGTCCAGACACCGCTCCCGCGCAGAGCGGAGACCAATCGACCGCTCCAGCTGCCGGTCGCCGGCCGCGCCGCCGTGGACGACCCGATCACCTTCCTCAGGACGCCGGACCGGGACAGCGGCAGCAACTGCTCCGGGTCCACCCCCAGCTCGCTCACCACAGCGAACAGCGGCGTCGGCGCAATGCGCATCCGTCTGGCGTATTCCGGCAGGTCGTCGGGCACGCGTCTCAGGACCGTGGCCAGCATTACCAACTGGCGCATGCCCTCGCGGTCCTCGACACCGACCGTGGCGGCCAACCGCTCCAGCCGACGAGGATCGAAGTCCGGGCCGATCGCCCTGAGCACCCAATCGAACTCCTCAGCGGAAAGGCCGTTGGCGGACAGCCAGAAGTGGTCGCCGTATCGGCCGCCCCACCCGGACGGTGCCCGCTCCGGGGAGAGCAGATCGGGCAGCCCCGACAGCACGGTGGGATCGGCGAGCAGCTGCGCCGCACCGGTCAGCCGGAAGGCGAACTCCATCGGCTCATCGTCCGAGCCGGTGCCGATCCGCAGATGCACCAACACGCCTGCACGAATCCGCGCCCGCCGGCCCGCAGCGGTCTGGGTGAAGCCGACGACCGAGGCATCGTAGAGCGCCTGGTCGATTCGGACGCCGCCGCGTGGTCCCGCCGCCGGCTCCTCGGCCGTCGAGGCCGCCGGCGGCCGTTCCGGCTCCGTGTTCCGCGCCAGCAGCGACGGTACGGAGAGCAAGTCGCGCACCTGCGCGCTCAGCTCGGTCGGCACGGCACGACCGGACAGCTCCCGCTCGGTCAGGGCCTGCAGCCGGGCGACGGCAACCGCGTCCAGGTCGATGAGAGTGACGTTTCCGTCGGGCGAGAACGGCCGCAGCCTGGGGAGCTTGTCCAGCGACTTGGCGGCTGAACCGGCCGCCGGCACCGGCGCGACCCACAGGTGGCGGGTGGGGAACCGCACGCGCTCTCGCATCACGGCCTCAGTCCGCTGCCCGGAGGGGGTCACCACCCCCACTCGCACATCAACGCCGTAGTCAGCCGCCTCGGTGCCCTCGGTAATTCCGTCCAGCAAGAACGCTTCGCCGCGCCGCGCCCAGACCCCCAACTGCTGGTCCGAACCGTCAGCCTGCAACACAAGACCGATCGGGCTTAGCGCTGTGGGCAGATACCGCGGCAGGTTGTCCGAGCGGAGGATGTGTTCCAGTGGCACGGGGTCGGCGGGCTCATCGTTTACCCGCCACGCCCTGTTCCAGTCCGGGATGAGCCGGCTGACCAGGTCGAATATCGGCGCGCCGAAATCTACGGACGTGATGCCGATCGTGCTCGCATCGTGCGGTATCCCCTCCGGTGCCAAGCTCAGTGGAGTACGGTCACCGCCGGCATCGGCCGGGGCGGTTTTGGCCGGCCGCATGAGTTCGTCGGCGGACGGCGGTGCCGCATCCTGACTTCCGCTCGGCAGCAGCCCCGACCGAAGCCTGTCGTACTCCTGGACCACCCGGACGAACTGGGCCCACACCCATTGCCGCAGTTCCAGAGTGGGATTTTCCCCGGGAGCGACCGCGCGCCGCAGTTCGTCCAACTGGCGCTCAACGCTCTGCAATGAGGAAGACGCTCTGATAATGGCCGGCGCCACCCCGGAGAATGGACCGTCCATCACCTCGGCGAACCACTGCCGGAAGCGCGCCCAGAACACCGTTACCGCAGCATGAACATCCTCCACCGGCGGCAGCGCCAGTTGCTGGGGGCCGATTGCCCGCTCCACGTTGTCCAATACCAGCCGGGTCGCCAGGTGCTCCGCGCCCGCCACCCGGCGGTACCCGTCGTGCGCCTGCCAGAGCAGCCGCACGGTGACGGGCGAATCCTGGACGCCGGCGAGTACGGACGCCCGCCTAACCGCAAACTGTTCCCGCCCGACCTCGGGCCGCCAACGATGTCGCGTGCCATCAGGCGCGGTGTAATCGGCGGACAAACCCGGGCCCGGCCCATGCGCGGCCTCGGAGCCCTGCTTCAGCGCCCGCTCGGCGACACGTGTTACCCGCCGCGACACTCCAGCCAGCAGACGCCGATCCAACACCGGCCCCAACGAGTCGTCTACCTCGTTGTCGAAAGTCACCACCCGCCACCCCAACCCCGCGACAAGGGGAGCGTGCCCAGCATCTGACAGAACCAGAGGATCGCCGAGCGTCTCCACTAGGCCATCGGCCTCCGCCATGCCCAGCGGATACACCATTGTCAACCGATGCCGTCGCCGCAGCTCGTGCACTCCGGGGTGAAAGCCGACCACCACGAACAACGCTTGGCGGGCCAACTCGGGGCGCACCCGCAACATCTCGTCGAGACGATCGACAACCGACTGGTCGATATCCCGCCAGACGTCCGTCTCGCCACCAAGGGAAAGCGGGTTTGCCGCCACCACGACAACCAGACGCCGCGCTGCTTGCGCGGCCCGATCCAGTTCATTGACCGTCGAGGACGAGAGGCCGACATCGCCTTCGAGAAACTCGGCCTCGCCGGGCTCGGTTCCCTGCAGCCAGGCCTGGCTATCGGCAAATCGCTGCTGTGGGGAGACGATCAACGCACGCTCGTACGCCTCGGCGCTCAACCTGATCAGCTCTTGGTGGAACGTCCAACCGGCCTCCTCGCTCATGTTTTCCGCACCGACGCCGCGCGCCTCGCCGACGACGTGGCCCCTGAGCAAGGCCCCGCGCGCGATGTCCGGCCCGTCGACGAATGTGATCGCCCGAAAAAACCATCGGTGGTCGACCGGTGGCACGTCATCCCGGAGCCCGCTCATGAAGAAGGTACGGATTACCTGCGTGCCCTCGCCGGTAAACCTGGTCACAGCGGTGTCATCGTCGATCCGGAACTGCTCGCCGGATCTATTGCGGGATTCGGTGATTGTGTCGCTGGCCCACTGCTTGAAGCTGTCCCAGATCGCATCGGCATTCGCTCTCAGGAACGCACGCACGGAGGGCGGAAGTTCCCGCAGCATTACGCCGAACTGCTGCCGGGCAACGAATGCGAGATACTGTTTCGGCGCGCCACGAGGATGATGCCATGCCTTCGCGTACGCCGGCGCGAAGGCATGGTGCATCAGCCAGGCCACATGTCCCGCGATCATGCTGGCCGCAGCTCCGGGGGCAGGTTCTTTCGGAGCCTCTGCGGTCCTGACCCACTCCAGGTAGTCCCAGGCGATGCCGTCGGCCGCCCGCAGACTCCTCTCGAGGCTTTTCTTGGTGGGGAAACCGACCGAGCTGTCACGCCACGCCTTCTCCCACAGATGGCCCAGGAACCGGCGTAGGCCGATGTCTACCACGCCGATGGACCAATGGAACCGGGATTTGACTGGAGGGCCGGCCGGGCCTCGCGCCAGTCTGGCCGTCTCGCCGATCGTGGTGAAGTCCAGGCCCAGACCATCGAAGATTTCAGGGAGTCGAGGGTTGTCGCTCTCACCCAGCAGTGCGGTTCGCTCTGACATCTCCTTGTAGGCGCGGTAGATGTCCCCCGGCTTGGGCCTGTTCACCTCGTGCATGTGACTACGTGCGACCGCACTGACTCGTTCCAAGACAGATGCGCGCGTCGCATAGCCCGATCCGCCGCGCTCCTGCGCGTGCCGCCGGCTTCGATAGAAGCTGGTGCCGGGTCCATCGAAAAAGTCGACCCGTTCGGTCTCGAGCCGGAAGAGCCCGTCTCGGCTCCGCGCCAGGATGACTCCTCTTTCGAGGAGCCTCATCTCCTCCGGAGTGTCCGGACTGATGATGAAGTCGCGTTGCTCGTCCTCGTTGCCGGTGCCCTGATAGTGAAGTCTCCGATCGACGAGAGCGTCGACAACACGCGACGGTGACTCGACCAGGACCGAAGCGGGAACCGATATCGGAGACCGATCACCGACGTCGTAGAGGCGCACCCGCAAATCAAACTCCCGCGCACCGCCACGCTCTCCCAGGTCCAGCAATTCACCGCCGGGCCAGGTGTCCGACGGCAGCAGCCGCACCCCACCCACACCCGAGTGCTGCGGGTCGATCCACCGAGCCTTACCCGCGTGATGTATCACCACATAGCCATGGCCGATCCGGCCCGGCCACGCTCGCGCGACGAACCCGACGCTCCCTGGCCGCTGCTGCACCAACCGATGGATCGTCTCGACGTCACGCACCAACGGCCACGTCTCCGGCCGACCCCACCCACCCCACAGCACATCGGCGACATCCCGATCATCGCGAACCTCACCGCTCGACAACCCATCGGGAAACAACACGTCGCGCGCGGCCGCCAGCGCGAATACGCAGAACTGCTCATCAGTCAGCACACCGCCCTCGGACCAACGCCCCACCCGCTCGGTGATCCGGTCCACCACACTCACGAGATCGATACCGGAGGCGGCCAGCGTGAAGAGAGTCTCCCGGTGCCCGTTCAGGAGCGCCCGGGTCCGGTGCGTGTTCGCACCCCGTTGCTCGGCCCACGTACGGATTGCCCAACTGAGGATCTCGGCGAGCCGTTCCGGGTCGGTGACCTGCTCGGGGTCGACGACGAGTTGATGGGGTCGCGTCGTGTTGGTGTGCGTCACCCCGTGCAGCAGGTCGTCGGGGACCATTTCGAATCGTGCGCGGGCGTCGGGGCCGGCGGTGGCCGTGGTGACCCGCAAGTTGAACCACTGACGGTGCCACGGGCTGCGTGCGGACCCCGGAAGGTAGACCTCCACCTGCCCACCTGGCCGCACCGCGACGAGGTGTCCGGGCAGTGGCAATCCGTCGACCGCGGCCAACAGTTGCGCGGTGAGCGGATCGCCGTCGTAGGCGTCCCGCAGTGCCGTGCTGAACTGGTTGTCCGCGTCATGCCGCGGCGTGTCCCGCAGCTCGGCCAGCACGATCCCTTTGCGCACCCGGGCGGGTCCGTACTGGCCGAGGAGGTTCTCGATCGCCATCTTCCGGCGGAGGTGTGCCGGGTACTGCTCGGCGGGCAGGTTCGACCCCCCGAACAGCCGCACGATCTCGCCGTTGATCCTGTCGTACCCGTACCGGCTGGCGAGGTCGTCGACCACTGCCGTCCAGCGGTGGCCGGCCGGATCCTGCTCGGTGCGCAGGCCCAACTCGTCGAGGAGCAGCACCAATCTCGTGCCGACCCGCTCCACGGTGAGGTCCGCACGCGCGTTGCGCACCGGATCGACGGCGTGGTCCAGTTGCTGGACCTCCACGTACAGGCGGTCGACCGCCGCCCGGTCAGCTTCGCTGAGCGCCACCGGGCCCTCCGGCGCCTGGAAACGCCCCAGCGCCGGCTGCATCCGCCACTGCACCGACTCGCAGGTATGCACCAACGTGCGGTGGGCCGACCGGCCGACCTCGGCCACCCGGTGGGCCGCCTTACGCGGCATGTGCCGAATGCCGCGCACGAACCCCTGGTCGGGCGGTATCGGTACCGGCCGGACCTTCTCCTGCATCTTCTTGGCCTTGCCGAGGAGTTTGGAGCTATTTTCGGCCAGTTCAAACTTGGTTTCTGGCAACCCTCCGCTCTGGAAGAGCGCCGTCTGGTTATCGGCCATCTGGTCAAAAATGGGAGATAACCTCCGCATCCAGATCTCGGAGAGGCCCGAGAGGATTCGGGCGAGACCACCGAGACCGATCCACAGGCCCAGCACCGGACCAGCGAGGGGGATGGCTGCGGAGAGCGCACCTGCCGTGACCATGTGCGTGACGAACGGCGGCAGGTGCTTGTAGACAAACTGTTGTAGGCCGGGGAGCGCGTGCGGGCGGCCGGCCGCGTCGTTGGCCTGACGCTGCGCCAACGCCTTCGTGAGCCGGCTCAACCCGAACCAGTTGAGCAGGTGGTACTGGCTGGGGTCGGCCAACTCGTCGATCGCGACAGGGCGCGTCGCCCGAGGGTCCTTGCCCTCGGCCAGCAGGTAGGTGGTCGCCTGACCGATGTAGCGCAGCCGGTCCAGGGTGTCCCAGCTCGCCACCGCCATCAGGTCCTGGAACTCGTGCGTTCTCAGGGCGGACGCGCCCACGCCGTAGACGGCGCTGCTGGCCGCGGCGGTGGCCAGATTCATCGTCAACAAATCGACGAGAGTCGCGGTCAGCATGCTCAGCGTCCACCCCGGGATCATCATGACGGCGCCCTGGGCACCGTCGGAAACGGCGTTGATCGAACGACTGGGTTTCCCGTCCACCACACCGCGCGCGACAAGGTCGTAGGTCTCCGCCAGCGCGGATCTACGGAAGGGCGTACGGCTACGCTCCGCCAACCGCTTGACCACGTTCTCGACCTCGCGGTAGATCTCCCACATCATGTCGGCGGCGGTCAGCCGGGTCTGTTCCAGTTCGGTCCGCACCGCGTCGTCAACCCGACGCTCGCCGGAGATCTGGGCCGTCGCCTCCATCCGTGCCATCAGTTCCCGGATCCGGTAGTACGCGCCCTTGACGTAGTCGTTACGCAGATTGTCGTAGGTGCGCTCGCGCTCGCGGTTGTACCGCTCCTCGCGGAGGAACTCCCGCTTGTTCGCGAAGTGTTCGACCTTCGCCGCGCCGAAAGTCGTCGGTACGGGCAGAAGCACCGACGCCGCCCCGAGCGGGCTGATCGGCTGCCCCATGGCAGCCAGCGTGATCAGCGACGCCAGCTGCGTCAACACTGCCGTGGGCCCTCGCTTCACGAGGTTGGGCAGCGGCGACCCGAAGGGGGATGGCTTGAAGTTGGAGTCGTCCAGTTTGTGGTCCGGCCCGGGCAGGATCTCTTCGGGCGTCAAGTAGGCGATCATCTTGGCGTACCAGTGGTCGAAGACCCCCTGCAGCCCGGCAGCCACCAGCCCCCCGACGAAGCCAGCCTCGATGTGCTCCGGCTTCCGGCCGGCCTGCCATCCCACCATCGCCGCGGTCCCGATAATCCCCGGGGCGGCGAACCCCCGACGGATCGTGTTGATCGCTATGCCATGAAGGTTCGAGACCCGCCTGGGCGGCTCCAGCTTCGACATCACGCGGGTGTACGCCCGCCGCAGCTCGCCGCGGACGTCATTGGGCACTCGCAGATCCGGGTCCTCGATCAGGTCTCGGATCTGATCCCGTACCACGCCGATTAGGTGGTCGAACATCTCCACCTGGAAGGTGTCATGTCCGGTCTGCTCCCGCAGGTGGAGCAGCGCCTCGTGCTCGGCCAGCAGCTGCCGGGCGAACGGGACATCCTCCCCCGCCAGCGAATGCGCCGTCGCCGCCAGGTGTCCCGCCAGCACGCCGGCCACGCCGGGCCGCAGCACCGCGTCACCGGCGTCCTGCCGCACCTCGAGGACCGGTCGGCCGTCCTGCGCAGAGCCCTCCCGCATGTTCACCGACCGGAAGCGCGACCACCCCTCGCCGGACACGACCTCGATCCGCAACTCGACGATGATGTCCTCGTCACCGGCCGGACGGCCCAGAACGGAATCGCGCCGCAACCGCAGCACGTCGAGGTCGCCGTCCTTGACCACCGCGGCACCCAGCAGGTCCGGGGACGACTGGGAGAACACCTCCGCTGCGTCCGCCACCGCCTTGACGACCTTGGCCGGATCCTGATCGGCCCGCGAGGCGAGCACCAGGTCCCGGACCAGCTCCGCACCCGGGGCGGCGAACCCCCGACGGATCGCGTTGATCGCTATGCCATGCCGGTTCGAGACCCGCCTGGGCGGCTCCAGCTTCGACATCACGCGGGTGTACGCCCACCGCAGCTCGCCGCGGACGTCATTGGGCACTCGCAGATCCGGGTCCTCGATCAGGTCTCCGATCTGATCCCGTACCACGCCGATTAGGTGGTCGAACATCTCCACCTGGAAGGTGACATGTCCGGTCTGCTCCCGCGTCAACCGCTCTACCTTGCGCAGCTGGCGCGTCAGCCAGTTGCGACTGCCGTCCCGCAGGTGGAGCAGCGCCTCGTGCTCGGCCAGCAGCTGCCGGGCGAACGGGACATCCTCCCCCGCCAGCGAATGCGCCGTCGCCGCCAGGTGTCCCGCCAGCACGCCGGCCACGCCGGGCCGCAGCACCGCGTCACCGGCGTCCTGCCGCACCTCGAGGACCGGTCGGCCGTCCTGCGCAGAGCCCTCCCGCATGTTCACCGACCGGAAGCGCGACCACCCCTCGCCGGACACGACCTCGATCCGCAACTCGACGATGATGTCCTCGTCACCGGCCAGACGGCCCAGAACGGAATCGCGCCGCAACCGCAGCACGTCGAGGTCGCCGTCCTTGACCACCGCGGCACCCAGCAGGTCCGGGGACGACTGGGAGAACACCTCCGCTGCGTCCGCCACCGCCTTGACGACCTTGGCCGAATCCGGATCGGCCCGCGAGGCGAGCACCAGGTCCCGGACCAGCTCCGCAGACGACCTCGACAGGCCTGACGTACGCAGCCATCGCCCGAGCGCCTCGGCCCGCAGTATCCCTGCTTCGTGCTGGTCTCGCAGCACTCCCAGACCCGCCAGGTCGCGCACCACGGCGGCCTCCAGGCCAGCGACCGTGTGGTCCGCGACGGCGGCCT
This sequence comes from Micromonospora sp. DT201, assembly GCF_049841575.1. Classification (NCBI taxonomy): domain Bacteria; kingdom Bacillati; phylum Actinomycetota; class Actinomycetes; order Micromonosporales; family Micromonosporaceae; genus Micromonospora; species Micromonospora sp. DT201. The sequence continues at coordinate 16,891 of NZ_JBNCKP010000026.1, forward strand.
CGCCCGGCCCCGCCGAGAGCATCTCCAGCGCCCGCAACCGATAGGTCAATCCCGCCAGTCGACCGAGGTCGCCGGGCCCGAACGAGAACCGCTTTGCGGCGCCCTCCCCCGACCCGAACCCGTCGCGGAACGGCGTGTACCGGAGCACCTTCCGCAGCCGCTCAACCCGCGAGCCCAGCTCGAAGGCGGCCCGCGTGCCCGCCCACAACAACCACCCCGCCAGCTCGTCGGAAGGCAGTCCCGGCGGGACCCCCAACACCGCCTCCGGAATACGCCCCCAAACGGCATCGAGCACGTTGTCCTGTCTGGGCGTCCACTTCGGCGTCGAGTACGCGGCGTTCGCCTCTACCCGTACGTCAAACGACTTTTCTTCGTGCGTGAATCGGATGACCACCTCCGGCCGCCCCTCGACGACCGCCTCCAGCCGCGCGAACTGTCTCATCCCGACCGGCCGGCGCCGACGCAGCACAGCCCGACCGGTCTGGGCGGGTTGCGCGGACGCGAGCTGTCGCACGTGGTCGATATCCGCGACCGCGGCCGCCACCCACGCGGCGAGATCGCCCAGGAACGGCCGCGCCACCGCGACAAACCCTGCCAACTCCGCCGGCGTCGCGGCGCTCGCCGCCGACGGTTTGAGACCCAGGTACGACCCGAGTTGCCCGGCATAGTCCGCCGGAGACCTGCCGGGCAGCCACTTGGAGCGCGTCATCGGCACGTCGTCCCGGTCCGGGGCGACGACCTCGACCGCCGCGTGCGCCCGCTCAGCCGAGTCGACGAATTCGACCCCGACCCGCAGCACTGGATCGGCAGCGCCGGCGGCATCCTGGCCGCTGACCGGCAGCCGCAGGTCCGATGTGTGGAACGCGGCTTCGACGCCGGCCACCGTGTCGTCGCGTACCTGCCGCAGTTGTTCCTCGGTGACTCCGGTGCCGGCCGCCAGCCGAACCCTGACCAGCGCGTTCCACCGCGCGGCGGTCGCCGACAGCTGATAGCGCACAACGCCGTTCCTGGCGGAACCGGCCGTCACCTCCCGTACCGTCGGTGCCACCCTCCCCAAGGATGGGCGCGTCCCGGCGACCGGCTCCCGGGCCGCGGCGGGCTGCGCGACGACGACGTCCTCACGCGTGTCCGTGACCGCCGGGCCAGCACCACCCGCATCGACGGACCGGGAAGGGCCGGCCTCAATGTCGCGGCCCGGCTCCGCAGGGGTCAGGTCCACTGGCGTGTCCCGGCCGCTGCCCGCACCCTGCGAGGAGCCCAACATCTCGGCAACGGTCGGCGGCACCACGCCCGGATTTCCGCCCTCCGCCAGCCTCGACCGCAGAGCGTTATAGGTACGAACCTCCTGGACGAAACGGTCCCACACACCCTGACGCGACTCAGGCGTCAGGCCGTCGAGCGAACCTCGCAGCTCCTCCAGCCGAGACGCCACACCGGCCAACTCCTCACCCGCGGCGCTCGCGAGCCCGTCCCCCGTCGCCGCGACCTCGGCCATCCATTGCTGATACCGCGCCCGGAACAACGTCACCGCCGTCTGGACACCCTCCACCGACGGCGGCGCCACCTCCGGCATCGGCACCTCCGGCACCGACACCATCCACACCGACAAATCATTAATCGGCTGCGGGACCGCAACCTTCGCCAACCACTCCCGCAGCCGCTCGTCACCACCCCCAGCAACCGGCCACCAATGCTCCAACAACACGTCCGCCAACCGCGCCAACCGACCCCGCGCCAGCTCCAACTCCGGCCGCTCCGACGCCTGCACCCCAGTCAACAACGACACCAACGCCCGGTACTGCCAATACACCCGCACCACCAACTGGCGCGGCTCATCAAACCCAGCCCGCTCCGCCAACAAGGCCGCGACCGCACCAGCAACCTCCGCCGCAAACAGCTCCGCCACCGCACGCTCACGGACCAGCAACCGGGGCCCATCCGCAAGACGAACGGCGAAAGCAGGCAACGGATCGTCAGCAGCCGCCCACCAACGTGAGTACGGAATCGAGGCGAACGGAATCGCGATGCGCGGAAGGTTAGGCTCACCACCTACGGAGTCCTCAGGCCACAGCCGCAGACGCAGAGCACCCTCGGCGCCCTCCCCGTCGCGTTCAGCGAAGAAAACCAAACCCACTTGCATCAGCAGCGACGCAGCGTCTTGCATCAGATCGGGAACAGGTCGCGACCCGACGGGCTCAATCGGGCCAGCCACATCTTCCGGGGCAACCCAACCGAGAAACCACCCGCCTGACTCGTTCCGCTTCCAAAGACGTCCATCAGCGCCCAGATACAGGTCATTCTCGAAATGGGTCGGATCTCCATGCGCCGCGCTGTAGATCAGGGCAGCCACACGCAACCCGCCCCACCGCTTCGACCACTCCCCCGCCTTCCGGGCAGCCTCGTGCGCCTCACGCGCGATACGCGCTGTCGACGGCAAGTGCTCGTCGGTGCCCCCAGGCGTCGTCAGACCGGCCGGATGCAACCGCTGAAGCACCACACGCTGCCGCCCCACCGACGCCTGCCACCGCGGCAACATCGCTTCCTCGAACAGAGGGCCCTGCGTCACCTCACGCGACCCGGTGAAGACCGCCATCAACACCTCCCGAGCGGTCCGCTCTCCGCCCGGGAGGTTCAAACGCTCGTCAATCCACCCCTCGACGGGCTTACGCTCAAGGCCCTCAAAGAAATCAAAATCGGCTATCCAGTTGACAAGGAAGCCGGCGGGTTGCCGCACAGAACTACGGACCACATCGGGCAGCGCCTCGACCAACGACCCCAGACTCTGCGGAGTCAACGCGAAAAGCGGGAGTTTCGCCACCTCGGTGTCATCCGGCAAAGTGACTACCTTAGCCAGAACATGCGTCAGCACAACGGCGAGCACACCCCGCATCGCCAACACTTCTTCACTCTCAAGAAGCACACGCACGTCGCTCTCGCTCAACGGCCGATCACTCAGCGAGCGAACGAATAATCTAGCCGCCATATCAGCGAACTCATGCACCCGATCCTGCACGCCCCCCAACGCACCCAACGCCGGACCCGCACCCTGCGCCTCACGCTGGAACCCCTGAAGAAGATAAACGATCCCGGGAAATTCAACATCCACCGCCGGCCGGTAGGAACCGTTCAGCAGAGATACATCGACCGGAAAATCAAGGCGTACCCCCCGACCGCTTGCGCCGACCCGCAACAGGTTCTTAATCGACCTCTCCCGGGGCTGGGCAACCAGCGCCGCACCAACGGCGTCAACGGCAAGCCAATCAATCTCGGACTCATCAGCCACCCACCTCCCGACTCTTTCCGACCGCTTATTCTTCGCAGGCTTCACCGCCTGAGCGAAGGTAAGACCGTCTGCCGCAGCCGCTTCCAGCCACCGCACCATGGCCTTGCTGATTCGGTGCTGCCACTCGACCTGCGGCACGGCCCCCCAGGCGGCCTGCCCTGTCAACGAGGTCGGGACACTCACTACCTTCAAGAAGAACAGTTGATCTCGCTTGCCGAGCACGATTACAAGGTTGAGCCGTGGGACCTCGGCGATTACCCGCTCCAGCCAATTCCTCGCGCGCTGGGCCTGGCGGCCTCGGAATTGGAACAGCGCGCTCGTTTCATACTCCACGGCCAACCGGCCCGCCTCATCCGCGTCCGCCACCAACCGGGCGGCCTCCCCCACACCCACCATCCATTGGGAGGAAATGTTCACCGGAGGTGCATTGACCGGAAACTTAAGGAGTGCCTTGCCGCCCCGCCACAGGGACCTAGGAGGTTCCGTGCGGTCCGTCAGCGCCTTAAGAACGGCCTCAGCGGCAGGCCGATCAATCTCGGACTCATCAACCACCCACCTCCAGAATCTTTCCGACCGCTTTTTCCTCGCAAGCTGCATCGCCTGAGCGAAGGTAAGATCGTCTGCCGCAGCCGCTTCCAGCCACCGCACCATGGCCTTGCTGATTCGGTGCCGCCACTCGACCCGCGGCACGGGCCCGGCCTGCCCTGTCAACGAGGTCGGGACACTCACTACCTTCAAGAAGAACAATTGATCTCGCTTGCCGAGCACGATTACAAGGTCGAGCAGTGAGACCTCGACGATTACCCTGTCCAGCCACGTCTCCCCGAACCCGGCCGGGTGCTCGTGGAATTCGACGTGCACGCCCGTTTCCCACACCTCGACCAACCTGGGCTGACCTGAGTTGGACGGACCGGACACCACCTCGTCGGGGTCCCCCAAGCCCGGCTCACCGGGCCACGGCGAGGGATCAACCAGCGCCTGCGCCAGTCGGGCGGGGTGGCCCGAACCAGGCGCACCGGACACCACCTCCCCGGACGACACCACCACCTGCCGCAACGCCCCATCCGCGTCCACCACCAACCGCGCGGTCCCCCGCAACGACTGCGGCAAGCCCTCCCCGGCACCCAACGCCGCCACATCAAAGCCCAACGCCGCCACGTCGAACTCGACAAACCGCCGATCGTCCTGCCCCAACACCGGCGCCGACGCCTGCGTCTCCACCAACACAAACCGCTGTGCGGACACACGACGCACCAACACCATGTGCGGCCGCGGATCCCGCGACGACACATCATCCTTTGGCCTGACCACCGGTGGGGGCTCAACCCACACCGCCGTCAACGCCCCCACAGCCAGCTCCGCCAACCGATCTACACCACTACCCGGCCCGAACCTCCCACCCAGCAACCCCTCCACCACATGCCGGCCCAGCACACCGTCCTCACCCGCCACCGACCCCACACCACGCCGCAGCCTGCGCAACACCGACGCCACCCGATCGGCACAATCCGACCGACCATCCCACGGCGACAACCCGTTCACCGCCGACACCAAACGACCAACACCCGTATCAGCCGACTCCAGAACAGTCGGAACAGACGCTGCCACCCGGGCGGATGCCGGCATCGGTTCCGGACTCGCCGTGGAGACCGGCGACGCAGCGGGGGTCACTGTCGGTTGTGGCGTGTCGGCACCCAGGTCCGCCACCGTGGTCCGCCGATACGGCGGGTCGACCACCAGCACCGTCGCGTCGCGGGACAGCAGCTCCGCCACCTGCCCGGACTCCGGCCGCAGGTCGACCGTCCGAACAGCACCCTCACCATCGACTCGCGCGTCCACCACCCGCAGCTCACCGTCGTGCGAGACCAGCCACCGCGCAGCACCCTCACCCGACGCCACCACCAGTGCCGCCGAACCCGGCACCTTCAGCAGCGCCGCCACCAACGCATCCGCGTCGACTCGCTCACCCGCCCCCGGGCCACCCCACATGCGCAGCACCTGCGCCGCGCTCGCCGGCAGCACCCCACCCGTCAACGCCGCCACATCCAGGCCCGCCGGCAGGCCAAGCAGCGCCACACCCGCCGCCAGCGGATACGCCGCGCCCCAGGACGGATCCCCGGGCATCCACGAACGCACCAGGAGCCCGTCGCGGATCTCCGACGCCCTCGACAACAACGTCAGCAGGCGATCCCACGACGGCCCCTCGTCGCCCGACGCCAGCCCGACCGCCGCTCGCAGCGTCTCCCGCGCCGCCGCCAACCCCCGCGGCAAGCCCCACACCGCCGCCGGACGCTCGCCAGTCTCCCGGCCTTCAGCGTCCACGGTCACCACACGAGCCGACGACGCCACCGACGTGTCGACCGCACGGGTTCGCGGCAGGCCCAACAGCTCCGCGGCCCTCAGCCACTCACCCGGTTCCGCCCGATCGTCGGACCCGCCGTCCAGCACCGTAAGCACCAACCGGTCCCGGACCGACGACGGCAGGCGACCCAACGTCCGCCGTACCGTCGCCACCACGTCCGGACTTCGCAGGGCGCTCTCGGTCACGACGAGCGTCCGCGCTCCTCCGGGGGTTCGGGGCACCAACAAGGCCGACGACAACGCGGCCAGGTCCACCGGCTCCGACATGGGTCCGCCATGCAGGAAGACCCCCGCCGGGATCGGAACAAACCGGCCTTCGTTGCAGAGCAGCATGAAGAGATCACTGTTGGGCACGTCGTCTCCCTGGGTGCTACGGAAGCACAGCGCTACAGCGCTGGGATCATTACGACGTGGTAGGCCCTCTGCTTGTTCAGCGCGAGTTCACGGGGAGTTCGCGCGACGCCAGCAGTTGAATCCCGGTCAGCGCACCTCGAACTCGAAGATCGAATACCCGTACCGCGTGGAGGCGCGCGCGGTGCCCACCACCCTGACGTGGCGGACCGGGGTTCGGGCGATGGCGATCTCGGCGACGCCGCCGGTGCCGCTACTGGTCTCGTACACCGTCCGCCACGTCGTCCCGTCCACCGACACGTCAACGTGGTACGCCTTCGCGTACGCCAACTGCCAGCTCAACCGGACCTGGGTCACCTGCCAGACCCCGCCCAGGTCAACGGCGAGCCATTGCGGATCCGACTGGGCCACGCTGCTCCACCGGGTGCTCTGACTCCCATCGATGGCGTTCGAAGCGGGCGTATTGGGCTGTTCGACGCTGGAAGCCGTGACCGTACCGCCGGACGCGAGGTTCCGCCCCGAGCCATTGACCACGCCCGGCAGGGCAGCCTTCGTGGTGGGCGCCGGGTGGGGGGGCGCCGCCCGGGTGGGCGCTGCCGTGGCCGCCGACGGCGCCGGCGCCCGGCCGCCCGGTGTCCCGGGCGCGCTGGTTCCGGCGGCCGGGTTCGACGCCCCGCCGCTGGCGGGCCCAGACGAGCTGAGGAGGGATGGGCCGCCGCCCGGGAGGACCGGGGTCGGCCAGGACGGCGGCGCACTCACCGACGATGACGGCATCGCCGTCGTCTCCTGCTTCAACGACTGGCTCAGCACATAGCCTGTCGCGGTCGACACCGCCAACACCGCGAACGCGACCAGGACGGGCATCGACCGCCAGCGCGTCCAGTCCCGGTGCAACATCCCGGGCGCGGGTACCGGGCCTGACCGCGACTCGTCCGGATACGAGTCACCGCCGCCCAAGCCCCACCCGTCGTGGCCGGGTCGCACATCGGCGCGCGGTGGTGCCGGAAGGCGGGGCGCGAGGGCCGTGGGCTCGTCCGCCGGTTCCTCCGACCCGGACGCGGCGAGATCCCCCGGCGGCGGGGCTGGCGGCGCCGACTCCACCGGGGCGACCAGCGGTGACGACGCCGCCGGACGTCGCGGGACGATGGGGGCCGGTGGTCGGACGGTCGCGGTCCTCGGCGATACGGCACCATCGACGACGTACGGTGGCAGCCCGCGCAGCCTCAACGGTCGCTGGATGCCCGTGTCGGCCCCGCCTGTCGCGCCGACGGCGGAATCCGAACCGCCGTCATCGTCGCCCATGACGCTCGCCGACGCCGCGATCGCGAACGGCTCCGGCGCCAACTCCACGCGCCGACGGGTCTCGGCCGGCATCCGACCGACGAGCGCGCCCAGCAGCGGCAGTAGCTCGTGTCCCGGCGGCTCGCCAGGTACGCCGACGAAGATCCGCAACGTCGACGGATCCCACGGGATGGCCCGCACGACGTCAGCGCCCGCCTCCAGCTGCGGCGGCCGGACCCACAGGCCGGACTGGGTCACCTCGGCCACCCAGTGCTCGTTGAGCCGGAACGTACGCTCGTCGATGCGCGGGTAGCCGTCGAGACCCTGGACCGGCCCGGTCGGCCGGGCCGGGCCGGCGGGCGGGACGGTCAGGCGGGTCGCCAGCGGCTCCCACCGGCCCGCGTCCGGCCCGTCGAAGGCCCGGCTAACCAGCTGCGCGTCGTCCGTCAGCACGGGCACGCCGGTAGTGACGATTATCGGCCTCCCGTCCTCGCGCGCCAGGCTGGTCGCCGCGTCGATCGTGCTGGCCACCGACCCGTACGGTGCCAGCAGCGGACCCGGCAGCGCCCGTACCACCGCTCGGATGACCTCCTCGGACACGTCCGGTTGGCCGGGCCGGCCGATCAGCAGGACCGGACGCTCGGCGTCGAGAGGTATGCCGTAGGCAGGGTCGTCCAAGTCCGGTGCAGGCGTGCCGGGCTCCTGCGGGAAGAGCCAAACGCCCGCCGGAATGGGTAGCAGGGACAGCCCGTTCCCGATTCCCTCGGGTACGCGCAGCTCCTCGACCCGCGCCTCCCACTCCGGTCGGGGCGTACGGCGACCGGCCGGGCCGGACCCGCCCGACGCGTCGTAGCGCAGCCAACCGTCCACGGCGAACAGTGAGCCGCCGGGCACCAGGAGCACGTCGGTGCGGGGCGCGATGATGGTCGCTGCCAGCTCCCGGGCGAGCCGGAGGGCCGGACCGACCTCGGGGGCGCCCGCGTCGGCGACAGCGAGCCGGCCCCGGCTGCCGGGCGGCACCGCGATGGGCAGGACCGCCTCCACCACCGACCACGCGTCGTCGCGGTCGTCGAGCAGGCCGATCACCGTCACGACGCCGGGCTCGGCCGGGACTCCGGCCGCCATCGCCGCGACCACCCCGCCCGGATCGGGGCCTACCACTGCTACCCGGTCGCCGATCCAGTTCAGCGCGGATCCGATCCCGCTCCACTGGCCGGACCCGGTGAGCCAACCGACCGGCTGGTCCTCGGCTGGCGGCGCAGTCCCCGTCACCACGTCACCAGCCCGCTCGCCGCATCCGGCGCTCGACCTCACGTGCCGTGACCGATACAACGTTGTCCTCCGGTACGCAGTTCACCGCGTTTCCTCGGCCAGACAGCCGCGATCGAGGAGCGCGGCGAGTGTCACGTCAAGATCGGGCACGACGCCAGCTTAGAGGCTGCCCGCATCGCCCGCATCGCCGGTGACCCTCTACAGGAGATTCCGTCGCTGCGGCACCCCAGGAAGACCAACTGGCTCCGGCGGCAGGTCTACGAGCCTGGCGCCAGCCATTCGGCGATGTCGGCGACCACGGCCGGGTCGACGTGCTGCGGTGGCTCATACTCGGCGGGCGTGGACGGGCCCGAGCCTGGGAAGAAGAGATGGTCGGCGGCGACGCTCGCGCTCGTAAGCGTTCCGAAAGGGTTCGCGAACAGTTCGACGGCTCTTGCGGCCGTACGCTGCGGGGGTGGGAAAATGGATCTTCCGCTCGCCGGTGGCACGGGCCGGTCTCGCCTCCGCTGTCGTCGTGGTGATCCTGGCCCTCTACTGGTTCCAGCCGTGGAAGCTGTTCACCGACACGTACGTCGACGAGGCGGTTCCTCGCGTTGCGACGGCATCGGCCACCCCCACCCCGGCTTCCGCGACCCCGGGCCCGGCGACCTCGGCAGCCGCACCAGCGGCGATCGAGATCCTGACCGCCGGCGAGTTCGTCACCCATGAGCACCGGACGACCGGCAGCGCCGAGATCCACCGGCTCGCCGGCGGGCGCCACCAGCTCGTCCTTCGGGACCTGAATACGTCGAACGGGCCGGACCTGCGGGTGTGGCTGACCGACCAACCGGTCACCCGAGGCACGGCCGGCTGGCGGGTGTTCGATGATGGCGAGTGGGTCGAGCTGGCGAAGCTCAAGGGCAACAAGGGCAACCAGGTGTACGAGCTACCGGCATCGGTTGACCCGAGTGACTTCCGGAGCGTCTCCATCTGGTGCAAGCGATTCGCGGTCTCCTTCGGCGCGGCGGATCTCAAGAGCGCCTGACCCGGCCACCCGGAGCCAGGCCGTTCACCCCTGCGCGAGCCGAGTGAGGTCCGTCCTGCCGAACATGTAATTGACATCTGTCACTTCGTGATCTAGCGTCGGAGCGAATCGATTCGACGTCGAGCCGAGTGCTCCGGCACCGTCCGGCGGTCGGTCGCGTGGTGTTCGGGCGCGTGTGGGCCACCAACGATTCGACGAGCCACTGGTCCCGCAGGGGCGGCGAGGCCAGTGGCGGAGACCTGTGGCGATGAGCCGGCCGGGCGCCGTGAGCACATCGCGCCTTCTGGGGTTTCGTCCACGTCACGTGTGGTCGGCGAAGGACCGGGAGTGGCGCGTCACCGCGGCCTCGGAGTCGTCGTAGACCTCACCACCTGAATCAGTTCGTGCCGAGCGGCGGGAGCCCTCTCATGACAAGACGTAGACCCATCCTTGCTTCACTTGCGACGGCGGCGGTTGTCGTCGTGACCGCAGGCGCGGCGGCGCTGGCCGGTGGCTTGAGCACCACCGCGTCGGCCGCGAACCCCGCAGCGGCCGCGGCGACCGCCGGGTGCGGCAAGGCGCCCACGTTGACCAGCGGCCAACGGTCCATCCAGAGCGGCGGCCAGAACCGTAGTTTCATCCTGAGGATTCCTGACAACTACGACAGGAGCCACCCCTACCGGTTGATCTTCGGATTCCACTGGAACGGCGGCACCGCCAACGACGTCGACGGCGGTGGGTCCGACGGGGCGGCCTGGTCCTACTACGGGCTGCGGCAGCAGGCGAACAACAGCACCATTTTCGTCGCCCCGCAGGGCAACGGCAACGGCTGGGCCAACCCCGGCGGCCAGGACGTCACCTTCGTCGACGACATGATCAGGGTGATCGAGGCGGACCTCTGCGTCGACACCACGCAGCTCTTCGCGCTCGGCTTCAGCTACGGCGGAGGAATGAGCTATTCGCTGGCCTGTTCCCGGGCAGGTGTCTTCCGCGCTGTCGCGGTCTACTCCGGCGGGCAACTCAGCGGCTGCAGCGGAGGCACCCAGCCGATCGCGTACATGGGGATCCATGGCATCGGCGACCCGGTGCTCAACGTCTCCGCCGGACGTTCCCTGCGTGACACGTTCGTGCGGAACAACGGGTGCACCGCACAGAACCCGCCCGAGCCGAGGGCGGGCAGCCTGACCCACATCACCACCACCTACTCCGGCTGCCGGTCCGGCTATCCGGTGGTGTGGGCCGCCTTCGACGGCGGGCACACCCCCGGCCCGGTGGACGGCGGCGGGGACAGCGGCGCCAGGACCTGGACCAAGGGCGAGGTGTGGCGATTCTTCACCCAGTTCGGTAGCACCAACCCGACGCCGGGTCCGACCACCGCGCCGCCGACCACCCCGCCGCCGAGCGGCACGTCGGCCCTGCGCAGCACGTCCTCTGGACGGTGCCTGGACGTCAACGGCGCCTCGCAGGCCAACGGCACTGCGGCGATCATCTGGGACTGCCACGGGCAGAGCAACCAGAGCTGGACGTCGACCGCCGCTCAGGAGTTGCGCGTCTTCGGCGGCAAGTGTCTCGACGTCAGCGGCGGCGGCACCGCGAACGGCAGCGCGGTGATCATTTGGGACTGCAACGGCCAGTCCAACCAGAAGTGGCGGCTCAATACCGACGGCTCGATCACCGCGGTTGGTTCGGGCCGGTGCCTGGACACGGTCGGCAACGGTACGGCCAACGGCACGCGCATACAGATCTGGGACTGCACCGGCGCGGCCAACCAACGATGGAGCCGGAGCTGAACCCGGCGAATGTCATTCCCGCACAAGGAGGCTCAACTGTGCCACTTCGCAAACTCTCCACCCCCTGGATAGGGGTAGCCATGGCTGTCATGATGCTGGCCGCTGTGGGAGCGTACGTCGTCGCGACCGTCGCACCGGCGGCAGCGGCCACCACTGCCGGCTGCGGCAAGGCGCCCGGACTGAACAGCGGCACCCACACCATCCAGAGCAGCGGAAAGAGCCGCAGTTTCATCCTTCGGCTGCCCGACAGCTACAACAACAACTATCCCCACCGGTTGGCCTTCGGGTTCCACTGGTTGGGCGGCACCGCCAGTCAGGTCGCGTCGGGCGGAACCGACGGAGCCGCGTGGGCCTACTACGGCATGCTCTCCCAGTCGAACAACACCACGATCTTCGTCGCCCCGCAGGGCCTCAACAACGGCTGGGGCAATTCCAACGGTGAAGACGTGACCTTCACCGACGACATGATCCGGGCTATCGACAACGCCCTCTGTGTCGACACCACGCAACGTTTCTCGGTCGGGTTCAGCTACGGCGGCGCGATGAGCTACTCGTTGGCGTGTTCCCGGCCGACGGTGTTCCGTGCGGTCGCGGCAATCGCGGCCCCGGGGGCGATCAGCGGATGCAGCGGCGGCACCCAGCCCGTGGCGTACCTGGGGATCCACGGCATCAACGACAACATCCCCAGCGGACGGTCGCTGCGCGACAGGTTCGTCCGGAACAACGGTTGCGCCGCACAGAACCCGCCCGAGCCGAGGGCGGGCAGCCTGACCCACATCACCACCGCCTATTCCTGCCAGCCCGGATATCCGGTGGTCTGGGCCGCGTTCGACGGCGGCCACCAGCAGGGTCCCGTGGACGGGTGTGCCGGCTGTGAGAGCGGCGCGCGGAGCTGGGTCAAGCAGGAGGTGTGGCGGTTCTTCACCCAGTTCGGGTCTACCGTGCCGCCCACCACTCCCCCGCCATCGACCCCGCCGACCGGCCAGCAGAACGTGCTGATCGCCGGTAGCCAGTCCGGCCGTTGCATCGACGTACCCAACTCCAGCACGACCAACGGCGCCCGTCCGCAACTGTGGGACTGTCACGGCGGCACCAACCAGCGCTGGACCCACACCGCCAACCGCACCCTGACCGTCTACGGCAACAAGTGCCTGGACGCCAGCGGGGCGGGCGGCAGCAACGGCACCGCCGTGCTCATCTGGGACTGCAACGGCCAAGCCAACCAGCAGTGGAACCTGAACTCCAACGGCACCATCACCGGAGCCCAATCGGGGCTCTGCCTCGACGCCATCAGTTCCGGCACGGCCAATGGGACGCAACTGCACCTGTGGGCCTGCCACGGCGGCGCCAATCAGCAGTGGAGCACACGCAACTAAGTGCTGGTCAGTACGGCTTGATAGCAGACGGCACGTCTGTCGTAGTGGGCGCCCGCCCCGAGAGCCCTTGGCTCTGCGGTGGGCGTCCATTGCTGCGGAGCAGGTGGGCGTCGTTAGCCGCGGAGCAGCTGCTTCTCGGACGCCTCGGCGATCTGCCGGGCCACGCGCACGAAGGCCGCCACCGCGGGCGAGCGCGACTCGGCCGGCCAGGCCACCTTCAGCGTCACCGGCTCGAGCTCCGGCACGGGGCGGAAGGCGGTGCCCGGTCGGGAGTACCGCCGAGCCACCCACTCCGGAAGGAACCACACGGCGGTGCCCACCTCGACCAGGTTGAAGATCTGCGCGAGGTCCAGCGGCCGCCGGCTGCCCGCCATGCGGGCCCGCTCGGCTGGCGACCCGTCCGGGAGCCGCCGGCCGGCCAGGTCGGCCAGCCGGATGGTCGTCCGCGCGGCCAGCGGGTCGGCGGCCGGTAGCGCCACCATGCTCGGCCCGGTCAGCAGCAGCTCGCTGTCCAGCCCGTCCTCGTCGCCGAGCGCCGGTATCAGTGCCACGTCGGCACGCCCGTCGCGCAGCGCCGGCACCTGCTCGCCGTATCCGCCGAGCAGTAGCTCGACCGGCATGACGTCGTACGCGTCGAGGATCAGCGGCAGCAGCCCGCCGTCGTAGTCGGCCTTGAGCGCCAGCCGCAGGGCCGGCGTCTCCTGCCCGGCCCGGCGGGCCCGGCGCTGGGCGGCGCCGATCGCGTCCAGCGCCACCTTGGCGTCGGCCAGCAGGGTCTCGCCGGCCGGGGTCAGCGCCACCTGCCGCGTGGTGCGGATCAGAAGCTGCACGCCGAGCTGCCGTTCCAGATCGCGGATGGCGCGCGACAGCGGCGGCTGGGCCATGCCGAGTCGCTCGGCGGCCCGGCTGAAGTGCCGCTCCTCGGCGACCGCCACGAAGTAGCGCAGCTGCCGCGTCTCCAGATCACTCATACCACCACGGTATCAATCTGGAGGGAGATGGTCTTTCCGCTCCGCGGCCCATCCGCGTTGACTAAAGACGTCAGTTTCCCACCGAACAGGATGAAAGCCATGATTGTGGTAACCGCTCCCACCGGTCACATCGGCGGCCGGCTGGTCCAGGATCTGCTCGAGGCCGGCGCGCCCGTGCGGGTGGTGGCCCGTGACCCCGCGCGGCTGGCGCCGGGCGTCGTCGACCGGGTCGAGATCGTCCGGGGTTCGCACGGCGACCCGGCCGTCGTGACCGAGGCCTTCGCCGGCGCCGCTGCCGTCTTCTGGCTGGTGCCGGCTGACCCGCGGTCGGCGAGCCCGGACGAGGCCTACTCCGGCTTCACCCGCCCGGTGCTCGACGCGTTGGCCGCCGTCCCGCGCGTGGTCGGCATCTCGGCGCTGGGCCGCGGCACGTCGGTGGCCGGGCGAGCCGGGCACGTCACCGCGACGCTCGCGATGGACGACCTGATCGCCGCGACCGGCGTGCCGTACCGGGCCTTGACCATGCCGTCCTTCATGGACAACACGCTGCGGCAGCTCACTCCGATCACCCAGCAGGGCGTCCTGTACGGCCCCATCGTGCCGGACCTGGCCGCGCCCACGGTCGCCACCAGGGACATCGCCGCGGTGGCCGCCCGCCTGCTGCGCGACGACACGTGGACCGGCTTCGAGGAAGTGCCCGTCCTCGGCCCGGAGGACCTCACCCAGAACGAGATGGCCGCCATCATCGCCGACGTGCTCGGCCGTCCCGTGCGCTACCAGCAGGTCCCCGGCGAGGCCTTCAAGGAGAACATGCTGCGGGCCGGCCTCTCCGAGGCCATCGCGCAGGGCATGCTCGACATGGCCGTGGCCAAGAACGAGGGCCTGGACAACGGCGTGGTCCGGACCCCCGAGTGGGGCACGCCGACCACCTTCCACCAGTGGTGCCTCGACGTGCTGAAGCCCGCCGCCGACGCGTGACATGCGGCCAGCTGGCTGCCAGACATCAGGCAGCCAGCTGGCGGCATACCGGAGACGATCGTCAGACGGTCGTGCGGGACCACTGCTGGTTGGTGCCGGTGTTGCACGAATACTGCTTGAGGACCACGCCGTCCGCGGTCGATGCGGCCGGTACGTCCACGCACTTGCCGCTGTGTCGCGCCCGGAGCTGGAAGTAGCTGCCGTTCGCGACCATCTGGAACTGCTGGTTGGTCCCGGTCCCACAGGTGTACTGGACCAGTTCGGCACCGTCGGCGGTCGAGGCGCTCACCACATCGAGGCACTTGCCGCTGTTTCGGCTGACGATGCGCCAGTAGCCGCTGCCGGCGTCCTGGAACTGCCACTGCTGCCAGGCATTGCCGCCGTACGTGTACTGGCCGACGCGCGCGCCGTTGTCGGTGTTCGGTGACTGGACGTCCATGGCCTTGCCGCTGTGCCGCACGTTGATCCGGTAGAACGTCCCCGTCGACGGCGGGGGCGTCGTCGGGTTGCCGCCGCCGATGGTGTCGCCCCACGCGTACCGGATCCGGTCCGCGCCGGAGGTGTTGCGGACGGTCAGGTTGAGGTCGGTGCCGCTGCCGGTGAGGGCGAACATCGAGTACCAGTCGTAGCCGATGGTGCCGGTCTTGCCGCCGAGGGCGGGCCAGTAGGTGCCGCCCATCTGGTTGTCCCGCATGACCTGGGCCATGGCCCGGATGTAGCGCACGAAGTTGTCGGTGCTGCCGGCGTCGGCGTAGTTGCGGCCGTCGTTCATGGGCGCGCCGAACTCGGTCGCGACCGCGCGGGAGGCGCAGTTGCCGAGGCGTTCCTGGATGTGGCTGCGGAAGGCGTCGTAGGTCATCGCGCCGTAGAAGAAGGTGTAGTAGTGGAAGGAGAGCAGCGTCGCGTTGAAACGGCTGTCGTTGCAGATGTCGCGCAGGTCCTGGCTGAAGCCGGTGCCGCCGATCAGCACCCGGCTGGGCACCGCTGAGGTGTGGTAGGTGAGCCAGTTCGCGGCGACGTTGCGCCACTCCGTCGAGCTGTAACCGTGCGGCTCGTTCATCGGCTCGAAGTAGACGTTGGTGTTCGAGCCGTACGTGTTGGTCACCGTGGACCACATCGTGTTCCACGCGGCGAGATTCGTGATTCTGCCGCCGGAGGCGGCCCCGTCCTCCCAGTAGGCGAGGATGACTTTGAATCCGCGGGCGGTGGCGGCGTCGATGGCGCCTCGGTACGCCTCCCACCAGGCAGTACCCACCGTGTGGGTGTTGATGGGCAGCCGGACGGTGTTGATCCCCATGCTGGAGGCCATGTCGTCGTAGAGGGCATTGGCCTTGGCCCGCACCGTCGCGTTGCTGTCGGACGCGCTCAGGCCCTGCACGACGAGCGGGCTGGTCTTGAAGTTGTCACCCAACATGGCCCAGTTCATGCCGCGGAACTGGCTCGTGGCGGCGGTGGCAGGCGACGGCGCGAAGATGACCACGCCGCCGACCATCGCCGTCATCGCGGTCACCAGAGCGATCGCCGTCCGGCGCAACGACCGGCTGATCCGTTTCATGCGATGTCCAATCACTAGATCTTGCCTCTCCGGGTTCGAAGGTGCAGAGAGTTCAGCTGGTCACGCGGAAGGTGGCGTCCGCACGGCCTTGCGCGTCGGTGACCGGGTCGAGCCGGAGCAGGTAGCTGTAGTGCCGCAGGTAGCGGTCCGGGTGGCTGTAGGACTGGAACGACGGAGGCAGCCGATGTATCAGGTGTCGCTGCCGGCCACCCGAAATCAATCTTGTTAGCGTTAACATCGGTGCGAGGGGCATGTCATGCGGCTGTGTGGTTTTGGGCGGCGGACGACTTGCCGCACGGGCAAACCTGGCGCGTCACGCGGGTGCAGGCCATGTGTTCAGTTCGTTAAGTTCATGTTGCGGACAAGTGTTAGCGATCGCATGTGGAGTGTCAAGGTATCGAAGATGCTCGGCTGGGTTGGTCCGCAAAGTGGTGCCGTCTCTTCGCCAGGCGTACGGCCAGGTACGCACGCGCGGCGGTCGGCAAGGTGTCAGGTGCGGGCCTGCAGCCAGGCCCGGAGCCGGTCCAGCAGGTCCCGGTTTGGTGGCGGGGGCAGGGCTCGGAGCAGTTCATCCTCGCTCGCCGGACGGGCCGCCAGCGCCGCATCCCGCAGCAGCGACCGGTCGACGGAGACGCCACCGGTGACAGCAACGTGTACATCACCCCGGCGGAGCACGTAGGCATGGCTGTCCTCGCGCCGGACGTAGGTGAGCCCGTTGCCCTCGGTCGTGCAGGCGGCCTGGAAGCACGGGTCCTGGTCGGCGAACGTGACGTGCAGCGCCACGCGCACGCTGGCGTCGCCGCCGGTGTGGTCGGCGGGGGCGTAGCCGACGCCCCGGGGGATGCCGATTGGTTGGGCCCGGTAACCCGGCAGGTCGACCACGAACAGGTCGGCCGGCCGTTCCTCGGTGGGCAGGTCGACGGCGGTCGCCGGGCGTATCGTGCGGGTGGCGCGGCGCAGCAGGTCGCGGTCGACGGCCAGCGAGCCGAGGACGACGACCCCGCGGTCGGCGCGGATCATCTGGTATCCGTGCTCAACGACCCCACGAAGATAGACCGCCCCACCCGGTTCGGTGGCGCAGCTCTCTACCGTCGGGGCGGCGTCGAGGTGCGGCTGGCCGCACTCGCCCCGCGCGTCGCCGACGACCGGGCCTGCGATCACGTTGACGTAGCGCAGCGGCGGCACCTCGGCCGGGTCGGCGGGCGCGAACTCCCCGGCGCCCAGTTCGCCACCGTAGGCGGAGTCGATGGCGCGGTACCCGGGGATCTCGACCACGTACGCGGCTCGGCGGTCCTGGGCCGCGTACCGCAGCCGCTCGGTGACCTCGTCGGGGCCGGAACGGGCGAGCGCGACCAGGCCGAAGCCCAGGAGGCCGACCAGCGCGAGCCCGGCGGCGAGCCGCGGCCGCCACCCCCGCAGCAGCAGCCCGGCGACGAGAACGTACGGCACGCCGCCCAGGAGCAGGGCGAGGGAGGGGTCGGAGCTGATGCCGAGCCCCACCTCGTCGGTCCAGCGCCAGCCGAGCAGGGCCAGGGCGAGCCCACCGGCGAGGACCAGCAGCGCCCAGAGGCCGAGACGCGAGCCGAGGACCGTGACGGACGCCGTGGACCGGGCAATCAGCCACAGCAGCCCGGCGCCGAGGACGACCACGACCAGCAGCCCGACCAGTACCGCGCCCCAGCCGACGAAGAGCAGCGGCGCCAGCGCGGGGATGACGGTGGTCAGCAGCGTCGACCCGAGCAACCAGACTGCGCCGAGTTGTCCCAGGACGCGCCGCCCGGGTGTCGACAGGCCGCCCCGGGCCACCGTGACGTCCGGCTCCGCATGCATACAGGACGTTGTAGCAACAGACCGCCAACCGCCGCGGCTGCCCGATGGTTGAGCGGTGGGATCGCCACTACTCCCCCTCCCTGTCAGACGTGCAGGCCGGTGATATTTCCGGTGCGGCGACGGAGGACGACTTCCCGGAACGGGTTCATCGGGCGATCAAGACATCGATGTGACATGGGAAGGTACCCCACCTCGGAGGCGCAACACTGTTGATCTCGCTCCTGGCGCGCCATCGGTGGTGTGCCGGCGTCTAGGCTGCTTGGGTGGCCGATGCCGAGCTGATGACGAATGAGGAGCGGCTGCGTCGTATCGAGGCGATCACCGATGCCGCCCTGTCGGGGCTGAACATCGCCGAGTTGCTTGACGAGCTGCTTGAACGGGTCCGGGACCTACTCAAGGTCGATACCGCCACCATCCTGCTGCTGGACGGTCACACCGGCGAGCTCGTCGCGACGGCGGCCAAGGGCCTGGAGGAGGAGGTGCGCCGCGGTTTTCGCATCCGAGTCGGACGCGGCTTCGCCGGCCGGGTGGCGGCGACACGTGCGCCGTTGACGATCTACGACGTCACAGCTGACGACGTGGTCAATCCCATCCTGCTCGCCACGGGCGTACGTGCCCTGCTGGGCGTGCCCATGCTCGCCAACGGCGATCTCGTCGGCGTTCTGCACGTCGGGTCCCTGGCCCTGCGGCGGTTCGGCCCCGACGATGTGCGGCTGTTGCAGCTCGTTGCCGATCGGGCCAGTTTCGCAAGTCAGGCCCGAGCGCAGGTCCTCGACCGGCAGGCGGCGCTGGCCCTGCAACGTAGCCTGCTGCCCGGCCGGCTACCCGACATTCCCGGCCTGGACTTGGCCGCCCGGTATGTGCCCGGCCACGACCTGGGCATCGGCGGCGACTGGTACGACGTGTTCATGTTGCCCTCGGGCTGGCTGGGCGCCGTCATCGGCGACGTCTCCGGCCACGGGCTGCCATCCGCCGTCGTCATGGGACGCATCCGCAGCGCGCTACGTGCCTACGCACTCGATTGCGACGACCCCGCCGAGGCGCTGACCTCCCTCGACCGCAAGATCCACCATTTTGAGGCGGGCGCCCTTACCACCGCCGTCTACGCCCTTGTCGCACCCGATCGCGCGACGGTGCACCTCTCCTCCGCAGGCCATCTGCCACCGCTGCTGGCTGTCCCCGGCCAACCCACCCAGCTCGTCAACCTGACGGTGGACCGGCCACTCGGCGTGGGCCGACCATTAGCCAAGCGCCGCACCACCGTTCTGGACCTGCCGCCGGGCGCGGCGCTCGTCTTCTATACCGACGGACTTGTCGAACGCCGCAGCGAACTGATCGACACCGGCATCGAGCGCCTCACCAGCGCCGTGCAGGCCGGGCCAGCCGAGGCGTTGTGCGACCACATCATGGCCTCCACCGCCGAGGAGCACCCTAACGACGACATCGCCCTGCTGGTCATCCGCCGCCAACCACCAACCGATGAAGCCACCCCGGCAACCGATCCGGGATCAACCTGAAAGAACGGAGATGGCTCCCCCGGTCAGTAAGATCAACGCCGGCCGCAGGCAACGATGCCTTCCGGTGCTTGAAGCGTCGCCGGAAGTGGTGGAGTTGACTGTGTCGTGTCGACGTATAAGCCGGCGCCTGGTCGCAAGAAACAACCCGGGCGACGTCGGTGGTCATCTCCGCAATGATGCGTTATTCGGCACCCACAGACAGGGCACTGCCGGAGGTGCAATCCGGCCCGGGACGCGAACGTCCTGGGCCGGATTGGTGTCGCTGCTGTCGGTCTCGCCGATCAGGTGATGTTGATGTCGCTGCACCACATGTAGGTCTGGTCCATGTGGGACGCCTTCCAGATCACGAACAGGACGTGGCCTCCGGATCGTCCAGAGGCCGAGACGTTGAACGAGATGTTCTGCGCCGGCGCGTAGCGCCCGGTTGTCGCGATCAAGTCGAGGTTGCCCCACCCGACCTGCTGCGTAGCCCGGTTGAATCCTTGCTTGGTGACGTAGACCCGGAAGTAGTCAGCACCGTGGCTGGCCTGGTCGTACATCTGGACCGTGAAGTTGGGGCTGACGTTGGTCGCCTTCCATGCTCCGGGCTGGTTCACCGCGTTGTTCCTGGAGAGGGCGTTGCTGCAGAGCTGTCCGTCCGGGGTGCGGGCTTGGAACTGGCCGGCGAGGCCGTCCCGCAGCTGGCTCATCCAGTTCCACATGGTGTCGGGGTTGGCCTGGAAAGCCTGCCAACACATGGGGTCTTGTTGCTGCATGGCTGGGTTCGTGTGTTGGTTGCCCCAGGTCTTCCAGCACTGGTAGGCGCGACTCGCCGGGTTGATGACGGTGCCATGGGCCTGGGCTGCGCCGGTCCAGGGCAGCGTGCCGATCACCATGGCGAACAGCAGGACGAGCGCTTGGAGGGACCGGCGGACGGTTGACCGCGATTGTCCACCGGATTGATCGGACGTTTGTGAACGCACTGTTCATCCTCCGCTCTTCGGTACGAGAGATCACAATGGGAACGCTCCCAAACCAACTGTTACATCCATGGGCTTAAATATCAATACTGATCTATTTCTTGTACGGGAAAGACGCCCCACCCGACCGCCCGGCGTGGTCAAAGCCCGGCTGCGGCGTCGTACCGGCGGCGCTGGTCGGCCATTTCCGAGTCGGCCAGCGCCTCCTTGAGCGCCACCTTCGCGTACTTGTCCGGGAACATCTCCCGCAGCCGGTCGACGAACATGACGTCGGCGGTCGCCTCGACCACCTGGATGCCCGGAGGCTCGGTGGACATGTCCATGATCACTGGGCCAGCCAGCTTGACCGCCACGTCCCAGGGGCGCTTCTGCTCGGCGACCCCGCAGAGGTGGAAGCCGTAGACCGTCCGCACGTCGGCGAGCGCAGTGACCTCGGCCGGCTCGTAACCGTAGACGCGGACCCCGCAGATCACCGGTGGCTTCTTCTCCTCGGTGGTCACCTGCTGGGCACCGTGTCCGGCGTGGTTGTGCTGCCCCGGGTCCGCCTGTTCGAGCGTGGTACGCATCCGGTTCATGATCTGCCCTTGCAGATCTGCCGGCTCCGCCTCCGGGCCGGCCCGGTTGACCAGTACGACCGCGGCGGCCGTCACCGCCAGTGGGATCATCGCCACCCACACGAAGCGGTTTCGGTACCAACCCGCGAAACTCTCTCGGGAAATCATGATTACTTCTCACCTCGTCGCCGGTTCTGGTGCGCTGGCAGACCGAATCGGATGCCCCCGGCGTGTCGGACGTCGAGCCCGTTGGCCGTCGGGGAGACGTGCCGGGGGGATACGTACGGCGGGCGAGGATGCCTGCCCGGCAAGATGCCCGTCGTCACAGAGATGGCCCGGCGATGCGGCATGCGAGCGTCTGCCAAGGCGGCGCGCTGCCGGCACTGCGGTGCTCCCGTGCTGGCCGTTCCCAGCACGGTTGCCCCCGTGCTGCGGCGATGTGAGCCATTCCAACATGCCTGGATCCGGTCTGGCAACATAGGCGGGCATTAGCGTGGATTCGGAGGGCGGCATGACGGCGGGCTTGACATCGGCAAGAGTCAATATAGTGTGGGAACGCTCCCAGATTGCGTACCCCACACCACCTGCTTGAGGAGCTGAAACATGTCGCGACGGCGTTTTCGCCCGGCCACGATGCTGGCCGGGCTGCTCGTTCTGGCCCTGTCTGTGTCTCTGATGCCACCGGCGCCGGTGGCCGACACCGCCGCGGCCGGCCCATCCCACACCCGCGCGGCGCCACTCGCTGAGCTGACCGTGGTATCCGAACGGGTGGCGTTCGGTCTGCAGCGTCCGATCGCGATCACCGGGCTGCCGGACGGCCGGATGCTGATCGCGGAGAAGAACGGCACCGTCCGCGCCTATCACCCCGACACCGGCCTGGCGGCCGAGCCGGTGCTCGACCTGACCGCCCGGATCGACACGTCGAACAACGAGCGCGGTCTCCTCGGCATCACGCCTGCGCCGAACTTCGCGCGGACCGGGATCCTCTACGTGGCCTACACGAGCCTACCGGCCGGCGCGCTGACCCTGGCGCGAGTGCCCATCGGCGCCCCCGAGCGGGTGCAGGTGCTGCTCACTCAGGAGCATGCCGAGTACGGCAACCACAACGGCGGACAGGTAGCGTTCGGCCGCGACGGCTACCTCTACTGGTCGCTCGGCGACGGCGGCCACACGAACGACCCGTTCAAGACCGGTCAGAACCTCGGCACCCTGCTCGGCAAGATCCTGCGGATCGACGTCAACCGCACCTGCGGGGGAAAGCCCTACTGCGTGCCCTTCGACAACCCGTTCGTCCGCACGCCGGGCGCGCGGCCGGAAATCTGGGTCTACGGACTCCGCAACCCGTGGCGGTTCTCCATCGACCCGGCCGACGGCTCACTGTGGATCGGTGACGTCGGCCAGGGCCTGGTCGAGGAGATCAACCACATCCGCCCGTCGCAGCGAGGAGCGAACCTCGGCTGGTCCTGTCGAGAGGGCACCCCGGTCTTCGACCCGGAGCAGTGCCGGCCGGGCACGCGATACACCGACCCGGTCTTCGAGTACGACCACTACCTCACGGAGAACTGCTCGGTCATCGGTGGCGTGGTGTACCGAGGGTCCGCCACCCCGGAGGCGTGGGGGACCTACATCGCGAGTGACTACTGCTCGACCCTCGCGTTCGCCCTGCGCCCCAAGACCAGGGGCGGCTACGAGTCCGCCACGATCGGCAACTTCCCCACCCAGCCAACCGCGATCGGCACCGACGTGCACGGCGAGTTGTACGTGCTCAGTGACCTCCCGGGATGGCTGAGCCGGGTGCGGTTCGAGCGGGTCCAGCCAGCCTCCAACGGCGGGGCGGCCAACCGCTGAACCTCGGGGGAATCCCCCCGCATCCGCCATACCCCTGGGGACGGCCGCGTCCGAGCGGCCGTCCCCGGCTCAGCAAGAATTCGCCCGGGTCGGTATGGGTGCGGATAACCGCACCCATACCGTTCGGGCCACCCGGATGTCTGTGTCGCTGCCGGCGCCGAGGCTGGAACGCATGGACAACGTGGTGGAACTCGACGGGGTAACCCGCATCTACGGCTCGCGCCGCCGGCAGGTCGCTGCTCTTCGCAACGTCTCACTCGTGGTGTCGGCCGGCACGTTCGTGGCGGTGATGGGCGCGACCGGGTCGGGCAAGAGCACCTTGCTGCAGTGCGCGGCCGGGCTGGACCGGTCGACGTCGGGCCGGGTCCGGCTGGTCGGCCAGGACGTCACGCGGATGCGCGAAGGTGCGCTGACCCGGCTGCGTCGCGACCGGGTGGGTTTCGTCTTCCAGTCGTACAACTTGCTGTCGGAGCTGACGGTGCGGCAGAACGTGCTGCTGCCCCGTCGGCTGGGTGGTCCGCGCCCGCGCCCGCTTGAGGAGGTGTTGGCCGAGGTCGGGCTGTCCGGGCTGGCTGGCCGGTCGGTCGGCGAGTTGTCCGGTGGCCAGCGTCAGCGGGTCGCCATTGCCCGTGCGTTGGCTGGCCGTCCCGCCGTGGTGTTCGCGGATGAGCCGACCGGGGCGTTGGATCCGGCTACCGGTGAGCAGGTGATGCAGTTGTTCCGTAGCGGGGTCGACCGGGCCCGGGTGACGGTGGTGATGGTCACCCACGACCCGATGGCGGCGGCCTGGAGCGACCGGCTCATCCTGCTGCGCGACGGCGAGGTGGTGGCGGACGGCCCGACGCCCGACCCGACAAGCATCGCGGAGCGGCTGCGCGCCACCGTGAGTGACCCGGCGGTGGCCCGGTGAACGCGGGGCTGACCAGGCAGGCGCTGCGTAAGCAGCCGTGGGCCTTCGCTGGACCGTTCGTCACGCAGTGCCTGGCCGCCGCGCTGGTGTCCGGAGCGCTCGGCGCCACTTCCTCGATGTCCGGCGCGCGGTTGGACCCGGCCGCCCATCAGGCGCTGACCGAGAGCCTCATCCCCGAGATGGCCGTGCTGTTCGTGGTGATGTCGGTGTACCTGACCGCGTTGATCGTTGGGTTGACCATGACGTCGTCGATCGCCCGGCAGGGCCGGGACATCGCGCTGGTGCGGGCGGTCGGTGCAACTCCCGGGCGGGTGCGGCGTGCGGTGGCGGTCCAGGCCGCTGTGGTGGCGGTGCCGGCGACCGTGCTCGGGGTGCCGCTCGGTGCCCTACTCGCCCGCGCCTGGTTGGCGGGGCTCACCGGGCACGGGGTGATCCCACCCGGCGTGACGTTCCACCCTTCGACTGCGGCGCTGCCCGCCGCGTTGGGCATCACCGCCGGGGCGTCGTTGGTTGGTGCGCTGATTGCCGCGATGCGCCCAGCGCGAGTACGCCCCGCCGCCGCGCTGACCGAGATGGCCGTCCCGCAGCGCCGGGTCAGCTTTGTGCGTACCGCGATCGGGGTGGTACTCCTGGCTGGCGGCGTGGTGCTGTCGATCCTGATCGCGAACGGCGACCCGGCGAAGGCTGACGGGTCGAGCTTCTTCACGATGCTGGCGATGTGCGTAGGGGCCGGGTTCCTCGGTCCAGTCCTGCTGCGGCTGACCGCCCCGCTGGCGCGACTGTTCGGGGGCACCGGGGCGTTGGCTGCGGACAACCTCGCGGTGCGATCCAAGGCGCTGTCCGGCGCCCTGGTACCGCTGGTCCTCGCGATCGCGTTCGCCATGGTGAAGGTGGTCACGCACACCACGTCGGTACACGTGCACGACGCGCCCGACCCACCGGCACAGGTGTGGACGGAGTACTCCGGGACCGCCGTCTACGTCGCCTTCGCTGCGGTCGCCGCGGTGAACACGCTGGTGACCGTGCTGCTGGCCCGGCGCCGGGAGCTTGCGGTGACCCGGCTGGTCGGCGCGAGCAGGATGCGGGCGCTGGCCGTCATCGTCTGCGAAGCCCTGATGGTGACCGTGACCGCTCTGGCGGTGGGTACGGTGGTCGCGATGGTCACCATGGTGCCAATGCTGCACGGCATGCTGGGTACGTGGATGCCGTACCTGCCAACCGGGCAGCTGGCCGCCGGCCTGGCCGCGGTGATCGGTCTGGTCCTGCTGGGCACCGTGGTGCCGGCGCTGGTCGCAATGCGCCACCCGGCTGTGGAGTCGCTGGCGGTGGACCCGTGAGATCGGTCGCCAGCACAGTCCTACGCGCGCCGGTGGCCGCCCGTACCTGGAGTGAGGTCGGGTACGCGGTCACCGGCACCGTACTAGCCGTGCCGACGTTCGCGATCGCACTGCTGGGGCTGGTGTTCTCCGCGCTGTCGCTGCTGACGATCGGGCTACCGCTGCTGACCGGTGTGCTGGTGCTGGCACGGCTGACCGTACGGTACTTCCGTGGGCCGGCCCGGCTGTTCCTCGGCTGGAGTTGGCCGAACCCGCCGCCCGTACGCCGCCGTGGGCCGGGCCCGGTGCGCTGGGCCGGCGCGGTGCTGACTGACGCCAGCGGTTGGAAGGCCCTCGCCTACTGCTTCGCCCGGCTGCCGCTGATGGCCGCGGCCGCCTACCTCGGCGGGGTCCTCATCGTCGGAGGGCTGCTAGGGATCACCTATCCCGTGTGGATGCACCATTTTCCGCAACATCCGCCATGGGGTGGTCCCTGGGGTCTGGCCGCGCAGGGGTTGGCCGCGCTGCTGGTGTTTCCGTGGTACTTCCGGCTCATCGTGTGGCTGGACCGGCGGCTGGTGAGGGCGCTGCTGGAGCCGGGCCCGGAGCGAGCCCGGATAGCGGCGCTGGAGGCCAGCCGGACCGCGCTGCGGGCGGACGCGGCCGCGCTGCTGCGGCGGGTGGAGCGGGACCTGCACGACGGTACGCAGGCGCGGCTGGTCGCGCTGGGCGTGGCGCTGTCGCGTATCGAGCGGCGAGCCGGCGAGCCGGAGCTGCGGGCGATGGTGGCGCAGGCCCAGGGCACGGTGGTGGAGGCGCTGACCGAGCTGCGGGACATCGTGCGGGGCATTCACCCACCCGCGCTGGACGCCGGCCTGAGCACCGCGATCGAGACCCTGGCCGCGCGCAGCGCGGTGCCCGTCGACGTGCACGTGGACCTGCCCCTACGGCCAACGCCCGACATGGAGTCAGCGCTCTATTTCAGCGCCGCTGAACTGCTCACCAACGTGGCGAAGCACGCCGGGGCCAGCCGGATCCGGCTGGACCTTCGCGCGCTGGAAGGCGCACTGCGCCTGACTGTCACCGACGACGGGCGCGGCGGGGCGAGACCGGGGAGCAAGGGTACGGGTCTGGCCGGGCTGGTCCGGCGGGCCGAGTCGCTGGACGGCGCGCTGCGGGTGGACAGCCCGTCCGGCGGGCCGACGACCATCACCGTGGAGTTGCCATGCGAGTAGTGATCGCCGAGGACAACCCGCTGCTGCGCGACGGGATCAGGCTGTTACTGACCGATCACGGAATCACCGTCGTGTCGACCGTGGACAACGGTGACGACCTGCGGGCGGCGGTCAGCGAGCACCGGCCGGACGCGGCGGTGGTCGACGTGCGGATGCCACCCACCTTCACGGACGAGGGCTTGCGGGCGGCACTGGCGATCCGGGCGGCGCACCCGGACACCAGCGTGCTGGTCTTCTCACAGTGGGTGGAAACCCGGTACGCGCGGCAACTGATCGCCGAGCACCCCGGTCGGGTCGGATACCTGTTGAAGGACCGCATTGTCAGCACCGACGACTTCGTCGACGCGCTGCGAAGGGTGGCCGCCGGCGGGACAGCACTGGACCCGGAGGTGGTGCGGCAGTTGCTGGCGGCGCCGGCGGTGGACGCGGGCGTCGCCCGCCTCAGCGAGCGGGAGCGTGAGGTCTTGGGGATGCTGGCCGAGGGCCGGTCCAACGCTGCCATCTGCGAGTCGCTCCACCTCGCCCCTCGCAGCGTAGAGAAGCACGTGACAGCCATCTTCACCAAGCTGGACCTACCCCAGGCGCGGACCGACCACCGGCGAGTACTCGCCGTGCTGCGCTACCTGAACGCGGCGCGCTGAGCCCTACCCGCTGTTCGTGGAAGGCGTGTGCCGCACTGTCGGCCTCCGCCTCCCCCGCCACACCCGCGAACACTCCTGTCGCCATCGGCGGAGTAGAGACAAGCCCCCGCGTCGTGTACCGCGCGGACCGACGTCGCGGCGGTACCCGTACGGGAGCGGGTCAAGGCTCGCGGTTGGCGCCTGCCGGGCTGGGCGTTGCGATCCGGCATCGCCACAGTGGCCGCAGCCGCCCTGGCGGTCGGCCTCGTCACCGTCGGTGGCCTCGGCAAGGGGCCGGACGAGCCCTCCGGAGCGTCCGGGTCCGCGGCCGTGACCTTCGAGCTGGCTGCCGCGTACGCCGAGGCACAGCCGTTCACGCCGCCGCGACCCGACCAGTGGACCGACGTCGAGATCAGAGTTGTCAACTCGGACGCGGACGTCAAGAGCAAGGGGCTGAAGCCCGAGGTAACGACGCAGCGGTGGAGTCGGGCCGACGGCGAGCAAGCCGCCGAGATCGTTGACGGGGCGCTCCAGACTTTCGACGTGCCCCCGGGACTGACCCGCTTCTCCCCCCGACGGACTATCCGACGCTGGCCGGGCTGCCCACCAATCTGCACGCGCTGCTCGACTGGTTGCGGGCCAGGATGGGCCCCTTCAACGTGGACACCGAGGAGCAACGGAACACCGGCCTGTTCGACGCGATCTCCACGATCTTGCGGGACAACCTACTCCCGCCCGCGGTGATTGCGGCGCTGCTGCGAGCGGCTGCACTGATCCCCGGTGTCGACCAGGCACCGAACCCGGTCAGCATCGACGGCCGTACGGCGACGCACGGGTACCGGCCTGTCCCCTTCGGCGGCGGATAGGCTTTCCCTGTCCCTGCCGCGCACGGATTGCACCTCCTTCCCCCGCCCGGGCGCGGGGTACCCACGGAGGGAGTTCGATGACAGAACGAGAGCTTCCCGCGCTGACCCGCGCCGAGCAGGACCTCGTGGACCGCTACCTGCGCATCGTCGACCTGGTAGCCCGCCTCAACCCGGCCCGGGACAGCGGTCACTTCGACGTACGGGGTTGCGTGCTTGCCGCGCAGGCTCTGGCGGCGGAGGCCAAGGCGATCGGCGTGGTGGCGGAGACCATGCTCGAACGCGGTGAGGGCGAACTACACGTCGGGACGCTGGCCCAGGCGATGCGCGCGCTGGACGGCGAGCGCCGCATCGGCCGGCTACGGCTGCCCAAGAGCTGAACGTCGCGTGCCCAGGCAGGGGCAGGTTGCGCGGAAGGGGTAGCGGCTGTCCGTCGACGGCTTAGCGCCACCCCTGCCCAGATCGAGCGGCGAGTCCCAGTAGCGCAACACGGCTGATCAGGACGACCGACGGCTCCGACCATTGATTGGCAGACCGGATGAGTCCCGCGCAACTGGGGCCAGCGCTGCGTCCACGCGCGTGATTCTGCCCCGTGGCGGGCGGTTGTCACGGCCCTTCGCCCTGATGTGTTGACACCACCACCACGACCCTGTCAGGATTCCATGACACCCGGCGTCAGGAAAGTCTGACACCGGTGCTGAGGAGGGGATTCCTGGATGAGCGGCACCCCGCGGACCGGTGATGAGTTGGTGTCGCTGATGGCCGCACTGGCCAGCCCGCACCGGCTGCGGATTCTGGCTGCCCTCAGCCACGGCCGGACGTACGTCAGCGAGTTGGCGCGGCGGCTGCAGATGAACCGGCCACTGCTCTACATGCACCTGCAGAAGTTGGAAGCGGCCGATCTGGTGATCGGTGAACTGGTGACAGCACCAGACGGCAGCTCGGTGAAGTACTTCCAGGCCGTGCCGTTCACCGTGGCCCTGGATTTGGACGCGATCGCGCTATCCGCGCAGACCTTGACCGCCACGGGACCGGCCGCAGAACGGGAGAAGTGAGCAATGACTTATCAGATGGCGTTGGACATGGCACAGACCTCCACCATCGCCTCGGCAGTGATCGCGGTGGTGGTGATCGCCGTCGCCGGTTTCGTTGGGATCGGCTTCTACCGCGCCCGTTACGCGGCGGCGCGGGAGGCGGGCTACCGAGTGCTGGCCGAGCGCAGCGCCGACAGCGGCCAGGCCATGGCGGACGAACTCAAGGGCGTGCGGGCCGAACTCGGCGAAGTCAGGCATCGGCTGACCGCGCTGGAAAAGCTCCTGAGCCAGATCGGCTGACGCGGAAGGACGTGCGACATGAACACCTGGACCCGATTACGGAGGCAGGCTCGGCGACTGATCCTTGTAGCCGCCTGTCTGAGCGTGATGGCCACGACAGCCACTCCGGTCGCCGCCGGCCCGGCGCTTACACGAGCAGCACCCGGCGACGACTTGGCCGCCGGCGAGAGGTACCTGCGCGCCTACATGGAGCAGATCAAAACGCCCGGGCTGGCGTACGCGGTGGTACGCGGCGACGAGGTGCTCCGGCGCGGCGCCTGGGGCGTCGACGGTGACGGTCGACCAATGACCACACAGACGCCGTTCATGCTCGGTTCGACGAGCAAGTCGTTCACGGCACTGGCGGTGGCCCAACTGGTCGAGGCCGGCCGGGTCGCCCTCGACACCCCGGCGTCCACGTACCTTCCATGGCTGAGACTGGGCGACGCGGTGACCGCCCGAACGGTCACCGTCCGCCACCTGCTGACCCACACCAGCGGGCTACCGCAGGTGTGGAGCACCAACCTGACCGACCGATACGACAACCGTCCAGGCGGCCTGAGTCGGTCCGTGCGTGACCTGGCCACCCTGCGACCCACCGCCGCCGTGGGGCAGACCTACGAGTACAGCGACGCCAACTACATGATTCTCGGCGCGCTCGTCGAGAGCGTCACCGGCGACACCTTCGGTGGCTACCTGCGCCGTCACGTGCTCGACCCCCTACGGATGACGCACTCCGCGGCCACCGCCGAGGAGGCCCGCGCCGTCGGAATTCCGGCCGGGCACCGTTATTACCTCGGCCGGCCACAGCGCTTCGCCGCGCCGTTCGACACCGCAGGAGTCCCGTACGGCTTCCTCGCCGCCAGCCTCGACGACCTGACCAACTACGCGATCGCGCAGCTCAACGGCGGCCGCTACGGCAACACCCGGCTCCTCGGCACCGACAACACGAAACAGATGCACACCGGCGTCGTGGCCACCGGTAACGGCACCTACGGATTCGGCTGGAGGAACAGCACCCTGGACGGCGTCGGCGCCCCCATCGTCTGGCACGCCGGCGCGACCCCGGACTACTTCACCCACCTCGTGCTCGCACCCGACTCGAACCTCGCCGTCATCATCATGACCAACGTCTACGGCCTACAGATGGACGGACCGCTCAGCGCCGGGGCGTTCAACCTCGCCCGCATCCTGCACGGCGGCACACCCGCGGCCGCCACCGACAACCCGATTCACGCCTGGGTCCTGACCGGACTACTCGGCGTCGCCGCAGTGCTCCTCATCAGCCTGGTGTGGTCCTGGACACGCCTTATCCACAGGCTGCGGCACGGCTCCCCCCGGCCGGTCCGTTCGCGCGGCCAAACGATCATCGCCACTACCGTCTGGGTCGGTGGATCCGCCACTGTGGCAGCCAGCGCCGCTTGGAAGGTGCCTTCCTTCTGGCAGGGCGCCGGCCTGGCCAAACTCCAGTTGTGGGCACCAGACATCGGCCACGCCCTCATCACCGTGGTCGCCCTGGCAATCGCACTCGCCCTGACCCGACTGGCCATGGGCGTGTCCATCATGGTCACAACACGTCCGGCAGGCACCGACGCGACAAAGAGTCCGCGAGCGACTAGCCAGACGTGCTGACTCAGGCTCAACCCGCCATCTGCCACAGCTCACCGAAGTCGACCTCGGCCTCAACGCCGGGAAGATCCAGCAGCGGCGCCGCCGGACCTGTCCGGCGGCGCCGCGATCCTGCCGCGGCTCGCCGAGTGCGGCGCCGACGGCAGTCCCGCCGTCGACCTTGCCCTGGCGTACGGCCTGGGTGCCCGGCACGAGTCCGACCAAGTCGCCGCCGTTGTCGCCCTGCTGATGCCGGCCGCCATCGATCCGTTCGACGACCCGGCGGATCACGTCGGCGTCCGCAGCCCGGTACAACTTCCCCGGCCACAACACGTCGCGGTCGAGCAGCGAGCCAAGGTACGGAGCCAACCTCTGCGGATCGGTTTCCGCGATCGCGCACAGCTCCTCGATTGCCTCGTCGTCCTCGGCCGCGGCCTTGTTGATCAGCTCCTCGATCATGAGGGAGGTTAGCCATGTCGATCAACCGGCTACGTAACGGATTGCCGGACGTCCACGATTAGAGGCCATCAAGAGTCCGGTCGACATCCTCACATCGCCTGGTTGACGGGTGGTCTGCAGCGCCCTGATCATCGTCTCGTTGCTCTGCTTCAGCGGGCACCGCGTCCTGCCGTCGGCTGTTGCGGCGATGGAGACTGTCCGCGCGATCAACACTATGGTGCCGGGTATGGCCGTTGCCGAGAGCCCGGAGCAGATTGCCCGTACCCGCACGATCACCGCTGCTGCGATCCTCGAAAATCGAGCAGATCTGCGAACCTATCCCCACCGGCTCCTGACCATCCTCTCTCATCGTGGGGTGGGTGCCGACAAGGTGACCCAGGCTGTGGCGGCTGCCGAGGTGCTCGAGCAGTTCGGTTGGGAACTCATCACCATCGCTGAGTTCGGCAGCAGCAGGCTGGTCTACGCCGTCCTGCGACGCCGATGACCGGACCAGGACAGAGACCCCAAAGATCAGCTACCTGGCAGCGCCTGCGACTCACCCGGAACCCCTGCGCATCACGCTATGCCGGCCCGCCGCACCGATCGCTCGGCTACCTCGACGTCCGCCGGGGAGCCGGTGCGGAGCATGAACCGAGGCTCCGCACTACCGGGCCACCCCGTGGAGCCAACTGCCCGCGGACGCGTTGAAAGCGAAGATCGACTTCAAGGTCACGCAGGTCGGCAAGGACGTGCAACTACGGGCGGACGGCAAAATCAAGCAGGCCGCGTGGTACGGCACCGAGGCGCTGCCGATAACCGGCGAGGGCAACCGGCTGCGGCAGGCACTCATCGATGCGGGCATTCAATACCAGGTGGTGCCGCTCCCGCCGAACCTGGCCGAGCAGGTGTTCGACGCGTTGCTCGACGGCGGCAGTGAGGCCGACCGTACCGGCGCACCATCATCGCGGCACCACTGCGAGGGCGTAATCGGGCACCCCCGTCGCGCCTGCAAGCAATTACACTGTGGACGTGTCGGAGCCAGATCCGAGCGCGACAGAGCTGGTCGATCCCGACGAGGGCGACGACACAGTCGTGGACCCGGAGGCTTACCTTCGCGAGGGCGACGCGATGCTGCCGGCCACGCTCTCCGGGATCAGCGGCGCCTGGATCGGTGGCCTGGTTGCCGCGAGCACCGGATGCGCGCTGGCGGTGGTTGGGCTGACCCTGCCCTGGGCCGGGCTCAGCTCGGACAGTCCGGGCCGGCCCAGGTTCGTCTACGTGAGCGACTTCGGCCCCGCGCTGGGGCCAACCGCTGCGGCACTGCTGGTGATTTCGGCGATGCTCGCCGGGGTCGCCTTCGCCTCCCGGAGCCGGCTCGGCGCGATGCTGCGCTCGGTCACCGCGCTGATCATGATGCTCGGGGCCGTCGCGACGCTGGCCATCACCGTGTACCTGGTGCGCGGACAGACCCTCAACGTCGCTGACCAGGATACGGGCTCGACGGTGGAGATCACGGTGCAGAGCGCCACGCCGGCGACCGGTGCGTTCCTGTACGCCTTCGGGGCGATACTCCTCGCCCTCGGCACCGTAGCCTCCACACGGCTACCCGCACCGCTGGTACAGGACTCGCGGACGACGGAGGTCGCCAAAGCGGTCGCCGTGCTGCGGACGGCCCTGCGCTGGGTGATGACCCTGCTCGCCCTCGGGCTGGCGGTGGCCTCGATCGCGCTTCCCTGGTACAGGCAGAATCCCGCCACGGGCCGGTCAGAGGGCATGGTCACCGCGGTGACGGTGGGTGACATCCACCTGTGGCAGGGGACGTACCGGGTCGGGCTGATCGCCGGCATCCTGCTGTATGTGGCCACGTTGGTGGCAGCCCAGGTCGGCGCGTACCGGGCCGCCACCGTGCTGCGGGGCATCGGGATGATGGTGTCGACCGTCGTGGTGACGATCCTGCTGGTCGGTCTCGCCGCACTGCGGCGCGGCGACCCGGTGGGCGACCGAGTGGTGAATTGGGTGAACCCCGCACCACACGCCGCCGCAGGCTATTTTGTTGCGATCGCGGCGATGATCGCGCTGCTGTGTAGCATCGCCCTGCTCAGTTACACGACGACCCCGGAATCGGCGGCTACCACGGGGGATGAGCCGCCGTCCGCGGACATGGGCGATGAGTAAGCGACGGACCCGATCGCCGAACAGGCCGGGAACACCCCGACCGCGTGCCAAACCGGCGAAGGCCACGCCCGCGCCGGCCGGCTCGCCGGCACGGAACTCGTCCACCTCGGCGCCCACGACCACCACGGTGGTTCTGCGCGCGGCGTGGCGCCGACTGTCCCGCGGAACCCGGGTGCTCGTCGCGCTGCTGGCCACCACCGCGATCGCCGCCGCCGTACCGGGAGCGATCCCGTACGTCGCGGACCGCGCCCTCGACCTCGTCAACAATCCGGCGCTACGGGTCGACGTGAAGACCTACGGGCCCGCAGCAGGCCTCTACGTGGCGTCCGAAACGGTCCACACCGAGCCCGACTTGGTCGTGACCGGATTGGTCGAACCGGAGTGGGTGTCGGTCGGCGACTCACTGCAGATCCTGACCCTGGAGGGCCGACGCTCAGGCAGTGTCGCAATCACCGGCCTGACCGCCGAGGTGATCGAGCGTCGCGCGCCGCTGACCGGCACGTTCGTCGGCCTCGGAGCAGAGGGACAGATGGACAACACCCTCTTGGAACTGAGGCTCGACGATCCGCAGGGCGTGCCGCTGGGCACGGACGGCGCGCCGTACTTTAGGGCCCATCATTTGGCGCTGGCCAGGGGCGAACTACACGTGATCCGGGTGACGTCGTGGACCGACAAATGCTACTGCACCTGGCGGCTGCGGATGACCTACCACTACCGCGGCGCCGACCACACGCTGGTGGTGCCCGCTCCGGATCGCCCACCGTTTCAGATGACCGCCGCCGCCCGTCCCACCGATTACCGGGTGCAGTACGACCTGCAAGAAGGCAACTGGACGCGGACGGACTGCCTCGCGGACAGGGCCCAGTGCGCGAAAGCCTATCTACCCAACAACAAGCCGGTCTGGTGAGCCGACCGCGGACGGCGTCGGCTCCGCCGGCCGGTGGCTGCGGGCTCCTCCGGGCGGGTCGGCGCCGCGACGACCGCGCAGGGGACCTGGCGGCATGGGTGGGGGCCGGAGGTCTGGTAGCCGTAACTTCTTTGCGGGTAGCGCAATTGCCCACGGGCGGGACCACGCAGCCGACCTGCGCCGCATCGCCGCGGACCCGATCACCCGCGACCGATGTGGTAGGGGCTCCTCGCCCTTACGCCTCGGGCTCCTCCTGGGGCGCCTCGAACCGGCGCCGCTGCCAGGAGCTGACGATGTGGTCGCGCATCACCCGCTGCGCGGCCTCGACATCG
The DNA here is from genome assembly GCF_049841575.1 of Micromonospora sp. DT201. Taxonomy (NCBI): domain Bacteria; kingdom Bacillati; phylum Actinomycetota; class Actinomycetes; order Micromonosporales; family Micromonosporaceae; genus Micromonospora; species Micromonospora sp. DT201. Next base: position 51,537 of record NZ_JBNCKP010000026.1, read on the forward strand.
CCGCGGGAAATGGCGTCGACCACGAGCGCATGCTCGCCCAGAGTGGACTCGAACGCGCCCTCGTACCCTATTCCCTGGTACCTGCTGCTCTCCAACGCTCGCAGGTACAGGCGCTTGCCGATGTTCTCGGCCAGGCGGTTGCCGGACAGCTCCATGATCGTGAGGTGGAAGACCACGTCCGCCTGCCGGAACGAGTCGCTGTCGTGTCGGGTGTCGCGCATCGCCTCGAGGGCGTGCTCGATGCGGGTCAACTCCTCAGCGGCATGGTGCGAGGCGACGGCACCCGCCATGGCTGATTCGAGCGTGGCCCGCACGACCGTCAGCTCGTCCAGAATGCCCAACGTCTGGTCGTTGTCGATGAACGCGGACAGGACAACCGGGTCGAGCATGTTCCAGGAGGCGGACCGCGCCACCTGCGTGCCCCGGCCCTGGGCCACGACCACCAGCCCCTTCTCCTCCAGCCGCTTCACCGACTCGCGAATGACCGTGCGGCTGACACCGAAATGCTCGCTGAGCGGACCCTCGGGCGGGAGCAGTTTGCCCTCGGCGATCTCCGCCGTGACGATGAGCTCGACCAGTTCAGCAACCACCGCAACGCCCAGCCGCTCAGCTGGACGACGGGTCGGGAAGGCGAACGGGTTGGCTCGGGCTGTCACGCCCACATTCTAGTGCGGTGACCACGGACGATGGCCGGGTTGGGTGACACCCCGGCCGCGGGTCCGCAGGGCGGACCCGGGGTGGGTCAAGGCTGCCGGGGTGGCAGAGCCTCCTCGAGTACGCCGATTAAGGGATCAAGAAAACCAGGAGCGGCAACGTCCGGGACGCCGTCACTCCAGCCGCGGATGCGGACGTCTTCACCGCCGTCTTCCACACCGACGGCGCGTACGACGTTCCGGATCCGATCCTGATCGGCACCCCGGTGTGTGGCACCGACGTGCGGATCGTGGACGAGGACGATCGACCTGTTCCACCGGGAGCCGTCGGTGAGCTGCGGACCACCGGTTGGGGGCTGGCCGAGGGGTACGTGGGCGATCCGGAGCGGACCGCCCTGTCGTTCACCGAGCGCGCCGGCGAGCGGGAGTACCGCACCGGTGACCTGGTCCGCTGGGGTGCGGACGGTCGGCTGCGGTTCCTCGGTCGCGCCGACCGGCAGGTGAAGATCGCCGGGCATCGCGTCGAGCTGGTTGACCTCGAACGCCGGATCAAGGAGCGGGCCGGGGTGCTGGACGCCGTGGTGTTCCTGGCCGGGGACCGGCTGTGCGCCGCGATCAAGGCCGAGGACGGTGTGCTGGCAGAGGTGCGGGCGGAGGTGGAGCCAGGGCTCGCGGCGTACGAGCGCCCGCAGCGGTGGCGGATCGTGGCGCTCGCGGAGATCCCGACCAGTCCGCACGGCAAGGTCGACCGGGCTGCCCTCCCAGCGCCACCGAGGAGGCGCTCAGGCGTTGTCGGCCGCTGACCGCGGCAGCGGGGTGCCGGTCGCCGGCTCCGGCACCACGAGCCCCCGCAGGCCGATCGCAGGCGTCCGCCACCGGTGCCGGGTTGGGCCGCACCCAGGTGTCTGGGCGACGGGACTACGGCTGGCCGGACAGCACCAGCTCCCGCAGCCGCTGGTCGAGTGTCGGGGCGTCCAGGCCACCCGGCCAGCCGCGAACCAGGGCGCCACCCTTGGCCACCAGCACGACGGCCGGCGGTTCCCGCACCGCGTACGACCGCCAGATCGTCTGCTGGTCGTCCAAGACGACCGGATACTCCACACGGTGAGCGCGGAGGTAGTCCTGGACCTCGTCGGCCTGGTCCGCGCCGACCACGCCGACGAAGACCACCCGGTCCCGATAGCTGCGGGCAAGCTCACTGAGGGCAGCCTGGCGGTCGGCGCAGGTGGTGCACCAGGAGTTGAAGAAGGTGAGCACGACGGGACGCTGCGCCCACACCTCGGCGGCGGCGAACGGTGTGCCGTCGGTCAGCCTCCCGGTGAACGCCGGGGCGGCCGGGGCGGTGCCGGGCGCCGGGCGCAACGCCAGGTCGGCGGGGACCGGCCCGGGCAGCGCCGCCGCCCCTCCGGCGGGCGCCGGCGCGGGCGCGGGCTCGGGCGTGCTGCATCCGCTCAGCAGCGCCGCCGCCAGCAACAGCGGCAGGAGTGCCTGCCTCATGACGGGACCACCGCCACCAGCGCCGGGCCCTCGCTGCTGTCCGGCGTCAGGTCGAGCGCCGGTCGGCCGTCCACCTCCAGCCGGTAGGAGGCCCGCTGCGGCACGCGCACCCCGACGGCGAACTCGCAGTAGGTGGGCAGGCGCTCGACTCCCAGATCCTCGGCGAAGGCGGCCACCGCAGTCCCCGCCGGCAGCTGCCCGTCGGCCAGCGCCGCCCCGTCCGGGTCGAGCACGCGGAACGGCGCCCGGTTGTGGAAATGCTGGTACGGACCGGTGCCGGCACAGTCCACGCCCGCGGCCCGAATGTTGATGTCGCGAACCAGGACCCGGACGGTCGTCGGGGAGACCGCCTCCTGGGCGGCACCGACGGCGCCGCAGCCGGTCGCACCGGCCAGCAACAGGGGCAGCAGAGTCATCATGCTTCGCCGCACGTCATCCTCCTTCCGTCCGCCTGCCGGGTCCGCGGCGGCAGGCCACCGCGGACCCGGCAGGAACGGGGTCAACCTCAGGTGCCGGTCAGGACTTCTGGACCCGGCATTGCTTCGTCACCGTCTTCGTCGGGTCGCTCTCCGAGGTCGCGGTGAGCTTCACGACACCGCTGCCCGCGGCAGCGTCGGTGGCACCCACCGACACCGCGACAGTGGTGGCCTTGCCGAACTGCGCGGTGGCGAGTTGGTTGGGCAGCCAGGTCCGCCAGCCCTTGCCGGTCACCTCCGCCGACAGGCGGTAGACGTCCGACTTCAGGTACGCGCTGGCGTTCTCCGGGTGCTGCTGCCCGCCGGCTGAGTACGAACCGCTGTTGGTCAGCTCGAACGAGCAGGTCACCCCACGGTTGGTCGGCTTGCCGCCGCCGGTCACCTCGCCCTTGCCCAGAAGCACGCCGTGACTGCTCGGCCCGCCGGTGCCGTCCAGCGAACGCACCGCCACGGTGTAGGAGAGCGAGCCGGCCGAGTCCCGCTTGAGGTCGATGATGTAGAAGTGCAGCCGGTTGGCCTCGTCGACGTACTCGTACTGGCTGCCGGTGCCCGCGCCAGCGTGGAACAGCGCGTCGGAGAGCTGCCGGTAGTCACCCATGGTGATCTTCTGCGGGGTGCCGTCTGGCCGGTAGAAGTCGATCATGTCGATGTCCTGCGGGTTGGCGTCCACCACCCACTGGAATGGCGCGCTGTCGGCGTTCTTCGTCTTGCTCAGCAGCACGCCGCTGTCCGGGGTGAAGGAGTCCGCGCCCATCCGGTCGACGACCTCGACGGTGTAGTTGTTGAAGTTGCCACCGTCGCACAAAGGATCGGTGCTGACACCGCACGTCGGCGACAGGTCCTTGTTCAGCGCGATGTTCACGCCGCTCAGACCCTTCGGGCCGGCGTCGACCGCCCGGGCCTTGATCTGCGCGACCACCATCCCCGAGGAGGCCAGCGACTCCCGCGACAGCCGCAGCACGTGCTCCTCACCGAGCAGGCCGATCTTGAGCTTGTCCCGCACGGTGTGCAGCGAGCCCATCGAGCCGCCGTTTGTCGGCGGGATCTGCCAGCGGGTGTGCGGACCGCCCGGGCCGTTGAACGACCCGCGCGACATCATGCTCCAGATCCCGGTGTACGCCCTGCGCAGCGGCTCGCCGTACGGGTTGTTGTAGTTGTCGCCGATGCCCAGCAGATGGGTCAACTCGTGGGCGTAGACGCCCATGCCGGAACTCTCCCCCTGCGTCGAGGAGCCGCCGCCGGCGTTCGGCCACAGAGTCGCCGCGGCCTTCCACGAGGTCCAGTCCACGTAGCGGGTCTTCGCCCAGTTCGGCAGGTTGGGGTCCGGCGGACCCCAGGCGTCCGGCACGTCCTCCTTGTTCTGGAAGATCATCTGCCCGAACTCCTGCCAGGTCGACGACTCGTCCTGACCGGCGCTGAGGATGAACACCAGCTCGTACTGGTTCGCGACCTCCTCGCCGACGGCCGCCCGCCAGGCGCCCAGGCCGTCGGTGCGGATGTTCTTGCCGCACGCGTCCCCGCTCGGACAGGCGCCCGGGTTGAACCCGTTGTCCAGCCCGTACTGGTAGGACTTGGCCGGCATCTGGTACGGCCCGAACCCGGTGAGGTCGACGCCGTAGCGGCCGTTGGAGTCCTGCATCCAGTACTCGTGCAGAGTGTGACCCTTGTTGAGGGTGTTCGGGGTGTTCAGGAAGTCCTGGTAGAACTTCGGCACGTCCGCTCGCGGAATGTTGGTCGCGACGGACTGGGGGTTGCCGAAGACCGTCGAGCGGGCCCGCTGGGAGACCGCGAACGTCTCGTCAGGATAGTCGAGTGCCACCAGGGCGATCTTGAAGTTGCGGACCGAGCCCGACACGCTCGGGTCGGCCCAGTTCTTGCCGGGCACGGCCTTGTAGTCGTCCCAGGTCATCGTGTCCGGGTTCTGCCAGGCCTGCGGGTCGAGGACCTGGAACGGCGCGGTGCCGCCGGCCGGGTTGGCCGGGGCCGCGGCGGCCTGCGCGGCCCCGGTCGCCACGAGCGTGGTCACCACGGCTGCGGCCAGCACGGCCCGCCTCAGCCGGGCTCGATGGGGTTTTGCACGGTGCACGGAACCACCTCTCGTCGGGGGGAAACGCGGCGCTGGCGTCCCGGTGGGGGTATCGCGGAACACCTGTCAGCAGGCCGCGCAGCGAATCTAGGAGGGCGGGCCGGTGCCGGTCACCGTGCAGATGTCGGCAGGTGGGCCGGCGACTTCCGACACCTGAAGGACCGGCGCCCACCGGCGGATCAGCCAGGGCCGGCCCCGGATGCCGGTCCGGCCGTTGCCGCAAGGGCCCGCAGCACGTCCCGGCGCACTCGGTCGGCGGCAGACCCGGACAGGGGTCCGCGCGGGGGGCGGCACCACCCGCCGTACCGCCCGGCGCACTCCATCGCGAGCTTGACGGCCTGCACGGCTTCCGGCCGGGAGGCCCAACCGAGGAGCGGGTGCAGCTCGGCGTAGAGCGGCAGCGCCCGGCCCAGGTCGCGGGCAACGCACAGCTCGTACAGGCGCACGGCCTGGCGGGGCAGCGCGTTGGGCAGGGTGGCGACCCATCCCGCGGCGCCGCACAGCACCAGTTCGAGCACCACGTCGTCGGCGCCGACCAGCACGTCGACGTGCGGGCAGAGGTCCCGCAGGCGATGCAACCTGCGTACGTCGCCGGTAACCTCCTTGATCGCGACGATCCCGTCGATCTCGGCGACGGTCGCCAGCAGGTCCGGCGTGAGGTCCATCCGGGTGTCGTACGGTTCGTTGTGGGCGACCACCGGCAGGCCGACCGCCGCCACCTCCCGGTAGTGGGCGACCACGTCGGCGGCGCGGGCGGCGGGCCCGTCGGGTGGCCGCGCGAGCACGCCGTGGGCACCGGCCTCGGCGGCCTGCTCCGCCCAGCGGCAGGCCTGCCTGCTGCCGTACCCGCCGACGCCGGGCACCACCGCGCAGCCGGACGGCGCCGCCTCCACAGTCGCCTTCACCACGGCGGCCCGCTCGTCGTCGGAGAGTGCCCGGTACTCCCCCATCGACGCGCACGGCACGACCCCGTGGCACCCCTCGGCGGCGAGCCAACGGACGTGTTCCTGGAGCTGGTCGAAGTCGACCGACAGGTCGGCGCGAAATGGCGTGGTGATGGCGGCCAGCACGCCCCGCCAGGGCCTACCAGGTCCCACTCGGAACTCCCCCTCCGCGCCGGCGTCGGCGCCGCCCACCATCCCACCCGCACCGTCCGTGGCGCCGCCAGTGCATCCGTACCGGAACCCTAGGAACGTCTGTCGTTCCCGGTCTTCGGACAGATGCTGGAACAGTCACGATGCCGCCCGTCATTTTTGTCGTGACTTCGACAGTGGACCTTGCGCGATGCCCCACCCGCACCGGAGGGTAAGGACTGGCCGTCGCGCGATCCCTGTCACGCAGCGCAACCATGGGAGTTACATGCACGGTGAGCTCCAGCGAATCGCCGACGCCGTCGCCGCCCGGGTGGGGCGACCAGCCCTCATCGAGGACCGGCGACAGCGGGTGGTCGCCTACAGCGAGCACGACGGGCCGATGGACGACGTCCGTCGGACGTCGATCCTGCGCCGGCAGACGACGCCCGAGGTGATCGCCTGGTTCCGAGGGATGGGCGTGCTCACGGCGCACGCGCCGGTCCGCACCCCCGCGTGCGCCGAGCTGGACCTGCTGGCGAGGGTGTGCGTGCCGATCCGGCACGACGACCTGCTGCTCGGGTTCGTCTGGTTCATCGACGCGGACGGTTCGATGACCGACGCGGACATCGCCACCGCGACCGGCCCCTTCACCGACCTGTCGCTGGCCCTGTACCGGGAAAACCTGCTCGGTGAGCTCGCCTCACAGCGGGAAACCGAGGCTACCCGCGCCCTACTGGTGGAGAGCCGGCAGGCGCGCGAGCACGCGGCGCGGGCGCTGCTGGAGGAGGGCGTGGTGGCCGCCGACGGGTCGACCGTCGCGCTCGTCGCCCAGCTCGTGCCGGCCGGTGGGCGGCAGCCCGACGAGGTGGCCCGGATCGCCCTGGAACAGGCCCTGGTCACCACCCGCCGGTGGATCGGAGTACGGGAGACGCTGCACCTCGTCTGGCACGACCACGGGGTGCTGCTGGTCTGCGGCAACCGGGTCGCCGGCCGCCCCTCGCCAGAAGCCTCCGCTGAGCACCTCAACGAAGCGCTGGGCACCGCGACCCGGGGCCTGGCCTCGGTGGACCGGACCGTGACCGGGATCGGCCAGCCTCGCGTCGGGTTGTCCAGCGCTGTCGAGTCCTACCAGGAGGCCGCGCAGGCCGCCCGGGTCGGTACGCAACTGCCCGCGCTGGGCCGGGTGGTCTCCTGGGCCGGCCTGGGCATCTACCGGGTCCTGTCTCGATTGGACAGTCAGCACCTTGACGTCGCGGGCGTCCATCCCGGGCTGGAGCGGCTGCTGCGCGACGACTCCCACCAGGTGTTGCTGGAGACCCTGGAGGCCTACCTCGACCTGGCGGGCAATGCGCATGCCACCGCCGAGAAGCTCCGACTGCACCGGACCACCCTCTACTACCGGCTGCAACGGGTGGAACAACTCGCCGGGACCGACCTCAAGGACGGCAACGAACGGCTGTGCCTGCACCTGGCCATGAAGCTCGGCCGGCTCAACGGCCACTACCGCACGGCGTGACGCCGCCCAGGAGCGCAGCAAACCGTCCTCCTCGAGCCGCAGGTCAAAATGCTGCGGCCGAGGTCAGAAGCAGTTCACCTGACAGTCCGCGCCATGCGGTCGTCCAGCTCGTCCTCCCAATAGCGCCTCAGCACGGCGGGCACGTCGCCGCGCAGCGCGTCACGTACCAGCTCCAACTCCTCGTCGGTCAGCGGGAGGGCAGGGAAGGCCCGACCGACCTCGGCAGCGAACGCCGACCCGCGCCGGGCCAACGACGGGGTAACCGCAACATAGGCGGCTACATACGGCGCGACAAGCTCCCGTTGCGACGGCGACCAGAGCCCGGCGGCCAGCGCCCGGAAACGGCGTACGGAGACGTTGGGGTCTTCGGTCATTGCCGCCCAGGCCGCCGATTTCGCCTCGACGGTGGGGCGAGCGGCCAGTGCGGTGACGGCACCGAGATCGCCTGCGGCAGTGCCGTCCCGCAGCCGCTCGGCCTCGATCTCCGGTGCCTCGACGGCGCCGAGTTCGGCCAGCCGATGCACGACGGCCCAGCGAAGCTCCGGGTCAAGCACCAACCCCTGGTGTGTCGCGCCGGTGTCCAGCCAGCGCCGCAGCAGCGCGGTGTCGCTCGTGGTCCGGGCCAGCCCACGTGCCAGCGCGACCGCGCGCTGCTCGTCCGCCTCGCCATCGAGCGCGCACGCTGCGGCGACCACCTCAAGCGCGGCGGGTACGTCCGCGGGCGGTAGCACACGGCGCACCAGGTTGTTCAGGGTCCGGTCGAGGGCTGCGGTCACCAGGGTGGGCGACGACTCGCGCGGCAGCTGTCGCGCCAGCAGATCCAAATGCGAAGCCGGCGGCACCTGGTCGAGCACCATCGCCCACAGCACCGCCCGCACGAGCGGGTCCGGCAGGGCCGTCAGCGAGCGCGCGACGGTGTCGTAGGAGAACGGGTCCAGCTCGATCCGGGCGAAGGTCTCGCCGTGCGCGTTGGGCACCACCACCAGCCCGGCCCACTCCGGCAACTCCAGTGGCTCGTCCGCGAGGTCGACCAGCCGCGAGCCGACCAGCTCCAGCGACGTGGAGTACGCCGCGACGGTGAACCGGTGTGGCCGTACGCCGTCACGGGTCAGCACCGGAATGTCGCCCGAGCGCGAGACCCGGATCGTGTCATGTCCCGACTGCCGCAGCCACACGTCGGCCCAACCGCGCACGTCGCGCGGCGAGGCGGCGTCGAGCGACGACAGCAGATCCTCGAGCGTGGCGTTCGCGAATCGGTGCCGGGTGAGGTGCGTGTTCACCCCGGCCAGGAAGTCCGCCGCCCCCAGCCAGGTCACCAGCTGGCGTACGACCGCGTTTCCCTTGCCGTAGGAGATGGCGTCGAAAATCGTCGTGCCGGTGTCGACGTCGGGCACGTCCTCGGCGGTCGGTGCGACCGGGTGCGTGGAACGGCGTCGGTCGGCGAGGAAGGCGCCGGGCTTGTATGCCGCCTCGAACGACACCCGGGTGCCGGTGTACCCGGCCACAGTCTCGGCCACCTCGAACCCCATGTAGTCCGCGAAGGACTCGTTGAGCCACGCGTCCTCCCACCACACCGGGGACACCAGGTCGCCGAACCACATGTGCGACATCTCGTGTGCGATCACCATCGCGCGGCGCCGGCGGTCGTCGTCGGTGACCCGCTCTCGCGGCAGCAGGGACTCGTTGAAGGTGACGCACCCCGGGCACTCCATCGCGCCCCAGTTGAGCTCGGGTACGAAGACCTGGTCGTAGGAGTCGAACGGGAACGGCTCGGAGAAAGTCTTGGCGTAGTGGTCGAAGCAGACCTCGGTCACCCGACGCAGCTCGGCGGCGTCGCGATCCAGTTCGGCGGCCAGCGAGCGGCGGGCGTGCCATCCCATGTGCAGGCCTTGGTGCTCCCACGTCACCGAGTGGTACGGCCCCGCCACGACAGCGAACAGATCACACGCGATCGGCGGGGTGGTGGCGAACCCGAACCGACCCCCATCAGCGACCGTGGGCAGGCCGTTGGACAAGACCGTCCATGTTGGATCGGCAGTCACGTTCAGGGTGATCGGGCCTTTGAGGTCGAGCTGATCGAAGCAGGCGAACAGGCGCTGGGTGATGTCCAGGCCGAGATACCCGCCGACGTACCGTTCCCCGTCCACGGGGTCGGTGAAGGTATGCAGACCTTCACCGTCGGTGACATATCGCAGCCGCGCGTCCACGACCACCTCGTGCAGCCCTGGGGCCAGGCCGTCGAGTGGGATCCGGCGTCCGTCGTAGGCCGGGGCGACGGTCGAGCCGTCGAGCGTCACCTCGACCGACTCGGCCTGGTGCAGCTCGATGAACGTGTCGCCACCGTTGGTGCGGAACCGCACGGCGACCTGACTACGGAAGGCGTCCGGGGACGTGACGTCGAGCAGGAGGTCGTAGGAGACCTCGGAGAGCATGGTGGCCCTAGCGCGGGCCTCTTCCAGGGTCAGCGACACCCCGACAGGTTAACTCGGCTGCGTGGCGGCATTGCGATGGACAGTGACGACGGCGCGGGCGGCCTCGCGGGTGGTCTGCCCGGTGCCATCGCTGATCCGCGGTCTCGGTGAATCGGCTGAGCCGCAGGAGCGCCTTCCACTGGATCCGCTACACCGACCAGGGTGGTCTCTTAGGCTGCGTAGTTGGGGCGTTCGGTTCGACGAGGGCGTCGCGGTGGCGCTGTTCGGGCTGGTCGGGGTGCTCCTCTTGGCGACCTGGCTCTACCACTACCTCAGTTAGCCGTCAGTGGCCGAGCCCGGCTACCGGTGAGGAGCACCGATGACCCAGCGCGAACAGCACCGCCCGGAGATCGTCGTGGGACTGGTGGCGACCCCGCCGGACCACCCGGCCCGGGTGGCCGCGCGGCTCAGCGCCGAGCTGGCCGGCCGGCTCGCCGAGCGGGTGAGCGCGGACGTTCGGTGGACTGTCCGGACGGGCTGGGGAGAGGTGGCACCGCGCCGCGACGGCGGTGTTGAGGCGCTGCTCGACGATCTTGCTCGACGGCGTGCCGATGACCAGTGGGACGTTGCGATCTGCCTGACCGACCTGCCGCTGCACGCCGAGCATCTGCCGTGGTGCTGTTCGCTGAAACGGTGCTCGTCGGGGCACTGCTGATCGACACATCCGTGCTGGAACAGACCTTGCAGCGGCCGGTCGATGTCATCGACTATCTGACGCTCGCCTGGATCATCAGCTCGCTGGCCACCGTCGGCGGCGCGATCGGCTCCGGGCTGGAGGACGAGGAAACGGTCCGGGCTGCCGCTTACGGCTACCATCCCCAACCCGATGGCTGGCGAGACGAGAAAGACGGGCAACCGCACAGTAGGAGGTAGGTGGGCGTGCCTCGCTGGTCAGGGCTGGTACTGACCGCGGGTGCGGGGCAGCCACTGCGGATGATGGTCGCGCAGGTAGCCGACGAGTCCCTCCCGCAGGTCGCAGCGCAGGTCCCAGGCGCTGGCGCCGTCTGCGGCCGAGGCCTGCACCTGGATGACCGCCGTCTGCGGGGTGGAGTCGACCATCTGGAGCACCCACTGGCCGCGATCCCACAGCGGTGAGGACTCGACCAGCCGGCGCGCCTCATGGCGCAGGTCGTCCAGGTCGGCGGTGTGGTCGACATGTAACTGGATCTTGCCGACAACCCTGGACTCGTTCCGAGTCCAGTTCTGAAACGGCCGCTCGGTGAAGTACGTGGTCGGCAGGATGAGCATCCGCTCGTCCCAGAGTCGGATCACCACGTTGGTCAGCTTCACCTCCTCAACTCGGCCCCATTCCCCATCCACGACCAGGACGTCGCCGACGTGCAGACCGTCGGCGAAAGCGACCTGGACGCCGGCGAACGCGTTGCCGAGCGCGGTTCGGGCGGAGAGGCCGATCAACGCGCCGACCACTCCCGCCGACGTCAGCACGGAGACGCCGAAAAGGCGTACCGGCCGAAAGGTGATCAGGATCAGGCCGATCGCGACGAACGTGACCACGGCGACGGTGAGCCGCCGCACGGGGCGGATCTGCGTGCGGGCCCGCCGGACCCGCCGGCTGGTGACCGCGTCGCCCGGCAGGCGGCTGAACGCGACCGCTTCGGCGACGTGCAACGCCTTGATCACTAACCATGCCCCGGACACGATCAACGCCACCAGGACGACGTGCCGCAGATGACGCTGCCACCCGACCGGTCCCAAGGGCAGCACGTAGTGCAGCACCCCGGTCAGCAGAACTGCTGCCGCCGGGCGACGGCATGCTTGCCGCAACGGCTCCAGCAACCATTGGTAACGGCCGCGGGCCACGCGGCGGACCAGCATGCCAGTGATCAGGTCCACGACCACAGCCGCCATCAGCGCGGCTACTACGATCAGCGCGGTACGCATCAGAGGCCGTTCACCGTGATCCCGATGCCAGCTTCCCCCAACTCCCTGCCCAGTCCACGTGCCCAGGGTGCCATCCGGTCCGAGGCTGGGCGGCCAACATCGGGAACAACGCTGACCAACGCGGCACGACATACGCCGAGTACCTCGACGAACCCCTGCCCGCTGGCGACGCCGTGGGCCTGAACATGCCCTGGACGAGTGAGTCCTGACCCTGGCCCGAGCTGTGAGCGCAGCCGGCAGCCGGCGGTGACCGTCGGGGCCACCTCCGTAAGGGCGGATGCGGAGGTGAGCGGTATACCTCAGAGTCATATTCATACCTCTGCGGTATACCGCTCAACAGCACATCGCCATGGCGGGTAGCCAGAGCGGATGGCGAGCGTCCTTCGCTGCGCCCGCAGCCCCGTGTCTTGAGTTAGGACTGTCTTACTCGTCTAGACCAACCGCAGCGGGCGGCCAGCGCCGGCCTGTCCCGCCTGTCCCGCGTGGGAGACTCGTGTGGTGAGCTCAGGTGTTCCCCGTACCGTGAAGGCGGTCGACACGCCGGAGTTGATCCGGCTCGACGCGGAGGCAATCGAGTGCCGGTTGAACCGCCATCACGGTGCCGGTTGGCTGGCGGCGTTCGCTGACCCTGCAGCGGTGCACTATCTGCGGCCGGTACTGGTGCACCGGGCCCCGCACCGGCCTGAGGTCTCACCGCACTGGCGATGCATGCTGTTGTTGACGCTGCACGACGGCCAGCAGGTCTTTTCCCTACTGGATGTCCTGCCCGCCTCATTCGAGGACCTGCCCGAGACGTTGGACGCGGCCACGAAGACCGAGGTCGCCCACCGGCTGGAGCATGGAGGCCTGCTGACGCAGGCGCAGTGGGCCAGCGCCAACCCCTGACCCGGGTACTGGTTGGCGGTGACGAGCGCACACACCACCGGATGCGGCTACGTGAGCACATCGCTACTATGGGTCAGCATCCAGAGGGAAGGGGTCGTGCCCGCGTGCGAAGTCCCGTCTTCGGAACCGCGCCGACGTCTGCGCCGGGCCGATCCGCGCCACTTGTGGCCGGCCGGTTGCGCAGGCTCGCCCGGCGGATGGTGCTGATCGCGCTCGCCGTCGGGGCCGGTTTCCTCGTGGCCGCCCTGTTTCAGGGGCCGGCCGCCGCCGACGGGTTGCGCAGCGGGTCCGGTGAGGAACCTCGTCGGCACATCGGCGGGCTGGTCGAGCCGGTCGCGCGGCTCATCTCAGTCGCAGAGCGCCCCAGCCATGAGCGTCAGCAGGTCGTGGGTGCCGACGACCGCCGCCACGATAGGCCCCGCGCACCGCTGGCGGGGCCCATCGGTGGTGTCGTCGCCCCCCGCGATGCGACACCCTCGACGGGGCCTCGACGGTCGACGGGCGCGTCGCCCGTGTCCGTGCTGCTGGCCCGGGTCGGCGCATCCGTCCCACCCCGCGCGGCGGAGCGCGAAAGGCTCCGGCCGGCCTCCGTAGCTCGCGCGGCTCATCGTTCAGCTCACCGTGCCGACCCGTCGCGGCTGGCCGCTGATCCACCGCGACGGCCGGCCACCGCCGCGCCGGGCCCACCCTCGGTGCACGGGCTGGCCGATTTGCCTGCGGTGGCCCTGATGACCGCCCCGCTGCCGCACGTCGTCGACATCGTGAGCGCGGTGGCGATCCGGCCCGTCACCATGGTCATCCGGCCCGTCGCCATAGCGCTCCGCTGTGTCGCCGAGGCGGTTCTACCACCCGGTCTCGGCGCGGTGATCGTTCCGGCGGTGACACCTCCACTGCCCGCTCCCCCAGCGCTCGGGCCGGCCGCAGTGCCGGTGACCGACCCGGCACTCGTACCGACAGTGCCGACGCCGTCGGCGGATTCGGCGGTGGCGCCCGTACGCGCCGCAGCGCTGCCGATCCCGGCCGCGCCACCGCCGATGTCCGTCGTCGGACTCGCACGTCCTACGGTCTCGACGGGGCACGTCGCCGCACGCCCGGGGCCGGTGGCCGCGGGGGCTGGCCTTCCGGGCCGGCCCGTCGCACCCGCCGACCAGGATGCTGCCGGTGTCGATGGTGGATCGACGCCCGGGCCGGGGCTGGTCTGGCCGGTCGACCGGCAGTCGCACCTCGGTGCTGGGCAGCCCTGCGATCTCGTGCCGCTTCTGTTTGATAGCCGAACTCCGTCTGCGATCGCTCGCCCTGGCTGAGGCGGGTCGACCGAGTCCGGGTGGCTGGCCCGCGTGGCCGGTTCCATCCGCTGGCCCGGTCGATCGGTGCCCGTGCCCGTCCGCCGTGACGGTGCTGTGGGCCGATGCCTATCCGTCTGTAGCGCACGACCGCCCGACCAACTCGTAGATGTTCCGGGATCGTGGCCGTCGTGACGCGTACCTGAGATCGGAGAAACGTGGTGATCCACGTTGTCGTCGCCGAGGACATGGGTTTGCTCCGCGGGGCGCTCTGCGCCGCGCTGTCACGCGAAGAGGACATGGAGGTGGTCGCCGACGTCGAGGGTGTCGGCGAGCTGTTGACGGTGGTCCGGCGGTGCCGACCCCGGGTGGTGGTGCTGGCCTTGACGCCGGAGCTGCCCGATCCGGTGGAAATGGTCGCCAGGATCAGCGCCGAGGCGCCGCACGCCGCCGTGCTGGCGATGAGCCCTCGGTGGAGCCCGACCCTGGTGGAGGCTGCGCTGGCGGCCGGCGCGCGCGGCCTGGTCGGGAAGGACAGCTCGCTGGCGGAGCTGGTGCGGGCGATCCGCGCGCTCGCGGCCGGGGATCGGGCGATCGACCCGGCCGCCGCGGTGGCGGTGCTGAGTCCACCGGAGATCCCGTTGACGCCTCGAGAAATGGACGTGCTGCGGATGGCGGCCGAGGGTCTGCCCCTGAAGGAGATTGCGGTCCGTCTCTACCTGGCACACGGGACTGTGCGCAACTATCTGTCGGTGATCCTACGCAAGACTGGGGCTCGCAACCGGCTGGAGGCGGTGTGGCGCGCACGGCGTAACGGCTGGTTGTAGCCGTCGGGGGCGGGTCCGGCGGACGTGTCCGACCCGCCCCGTCGCCGTGCGAACCCACTTCGGGCGTGTTTGAATGTTGACGTTGTGTAATCGCCATCGGAGTGCGGGAAGGTTCGTCGTGATCCGTACCCTGCTCGCTTTGGACGGTGCCCTGGTTCTGGGCGCGCTGTCGTTCGTCCTCTCCGCCGAGGAGGATATCCGTGTCGTGGCGGAGGTGGATCGCGGCGACGCGGTCTCCGCAGCCGTCCACGCCCAACGCCCGGACGTGGTGGTGGCCGACCTCGATTTCGTCGAGGGAGTCGATCCCGGCCACCTCAGCCTGTGCCCCGTCCTGGTGCTGGCCCACCCGCATCGGGCCCGGCGACTGCGAGGCATGCTCTGCCCGACCAGGACGGTCGGCATCCTGCGCAGCGACGCCGCCCCCCAGCGGGTCATCGACGGGATCCGGCGGCTCGCCCGGCGGGAGCCCGTGGTCGACGCGGATCTCGTCGTCGCGGCGCTGCGCTCGGACGGCCCACTGACCAGCCGCGAAACGGAGGTGTTGAGGCTGACGGCGGCGGGAGCGCCGGTCGCGGAGGTGGCGGTGTCGCTCGGGCTCAGCTGTGGCACCGTCCGCAACCACCTCGGCCGGATCGCCCGCAAGGTGGGCGCGCGTACCCGGGTGGAGGCCGTGCGGATGGCACGCGAGGCAGGCTGGATCTGACCGATGCCGTCGGCTCGGGCGCGCGGGTTCAGCCCTGCCGGGCCGTCGCCGCCCGGGACGGCACCACCGAGTCGTCCCAGCAGCCGACGAGCACCCGGTAGGTGGCCGAGCGGGTCATCAACTGTTCGTGCGTCCCCGCCACGGGCTCGTCGCCGTCGAGGACCAGCACCCGACCGGCCCGCAGCGCGGAACTGATCCGGTGTGCGATCACCACGAGGCTGCCGGTCCGCCGGGCGAAGGCGGCCTCGACCGTCGCCTCCAGCGCCGGGTCCAGGTGACAGGTCGCCTCATCGAGGACCACCAGCGGGGCGGGCGCCAGCCAGGCCCGGACCGCCGCGATGAGCTGCCGCTCGCCGGCGGAGAGCAGGGCCGGCGCGACGGGCGCGTCCAGGCCGCCCAGGCGGGTCGCCAGGGGACGCGCACCGAGCGCGTCGAGGGCGACCTCCAGCGTGTGGTCGTCGGCGTCCGGCCGGAGGTAGCGGAGGTTCTCGGCGAGACTGCCGGTGAAGACGTACGCCTCCTGGGGCACCAGCACCCGCATCTGGGCGAGGACGGCCGGCTCGACCTCGGCGACCGCCGCGCCGGCCAGATGAACCGTGCCAGCCTGCGGCGGCACCAGACCGGCGATCAGGGCCGCCAGTGTGGACTTGCCCGCACCGCTCGGGCCCACCACTGCGAGATGGCCCCGGTCGGCCAGTGTCAGCGAGAAGTTCTGCAGGACGGGCCGGGCGCGCGGGCCGTAGCCGAAGGTCAGTCCCCGGACCTCGATGGCTGGCGAGCGGCCGGCCGGACCGGTGGGCGTCCGGGAACGGGGCGGCCGGGTGGCGGGGGCCGACGGGCGGCTGTCGTCGGACACCGGATAGGTGCGCAGGATGTTCTCCAGGGTGACCGCGTAGCGCAGCCCGCCCCCTCCGAGGCCCTGCACCAGGGTGTGCAGGGCGGGTTGCAGCCCGGTGGAGACGTAGATCAGCGCGCCCAGCACCGCGCCGGCGGTCAGACCACGCTCGACCAGCCACGGGGCGGTCAACATCAGCACCAGCAGCGGCAGCCAGCCGCCGATGCCGAGGCTGAGGCTGCGGATCGCCGCCATCCGGGCGAGCATGCGTTCGGCGGCGGCCTGCGCCGACACCCAGCGTTCCACCTCGGCCGTCACGCGTGTCTCGGCGCCGCAGGCCAGCACGTCACGGTGACCGGCCAGCGCGGCCGCAGCCGACTGGCCGAGCTGCTCACCGGCCCGGACGTACGCGCGCTGGTGCGTGACCATCGCCGGCAGCGCGGCGAGAAACATGACCAGGCCGGCGACCAGCGGCGCGGCGGCCAGCGCCGCCACCACCGGTGCCAGGGCGAGCAGGCCGAGCAGGGCCGCGCCAGCCGAGAAGAGAAAGCCGCGGGTCACCATCAGCAGACCGGCGAAGGTGTCGCGGACGATCTCCATCTGGTGGGTCAGCCGGGTCACCGCCGCGTTGTCCGGGCGGCCACCTGTCCGGGTGGCAGCACGTAGCGCACCCCGCACCACCTGAGCGGCCACCTCGTCGCGGAACGGCTCGACCACGGCGCCGAGGCTCCGGTACGTCCGACCGGTGGCCGCCGCGCCGACCAGCACGGCCACGGCGAGGACCCCCAACCAGGCCAGGCCGTTGAGGAGACGTCCGGCCAGGAAGCCGTCGTCGACGGCGCGGGCGACCAGATAACCGGCGAGCAGCGCGGGCAGCGACTCGACAAGCGACCACCCGCCGAGTCCGGCGAGCTCCCGCCGGCGGGCCCGTAGCGCCCGCCAGGTCACCCGGCGTACACCGGGAGCGCTCACGACCCACCGCCGGCCGGTTGGAAGACGGCGCGGTAGTCCGGGTCGGCCCAGAGTTGCCGGTGCGGCGCCAGGCCGCGCAGCCGACCGCCGTCGAGCCAGGCGACGAGGTCGGCCGCCGCGGCCGTCGCGGTCCGGTGGGTGACTACCAGCCGGGTACGCTCTCCGGCCCGCCCGACCACCGCCTCGGTGATCCGGTGTTCGGTCGCGGTGTCGAGGCTGGACGTCGCGTCGTCCAGGATGAGCAGCCGCTCGGCGGCGAACGCGCGGGCCAGGCCGAGGCGTTGGGTCTCGCCCCCGGAGAGCGGGGTGTCCGCCAGCGGGGTGCGGTAACCGTCGGGCAGACGGTCGATCACGTCGGCGACCGCCGCCATGCGGGCCGCCCGGAGGACCGCCGGCGTCGCCGGTCCACGGTCGGCCGGCGGCACCGCCGAGTCGACCGGCAGCGCCAAGCCGATCGCGTCGTGGACCGTCGCGCCGATCAGCACCGGCCGGTCGAAGGCGTAGCCGACGGCTCGGCGCAGCGCCGCCCGGTCGAGGTCTCGCAGCGGCACACCGTCCAGTCGCACTTCACCGCCGTCGGGGTCGTGCAGCCGTCCCGCCACGGCAGCCAGGGTCGACTTGCCGGCACCGGACGCTCCGACGACGGCCACGGTAGCGCCGGCCGGTACGTCCAGGTCGATGCTGTCCAGGATGGGCCTGCCGTCGTCGGCGTGCACGCACACCCCGCGCAGTCGCAGGGCACCGCCGCCGGGTGGAAGGGGACGATCGCCTGCCGGCGCGGCGGGCTGCGTCAGCAGCTCGGCGACCCGGTGTGTTCCCGCACGGCTGCGGACCAGGTGGTTCAGGGTGGCAAGCACTCCACCGAGCCCGGCACCGATGGCCGCGTACCGGACCGCGGCGACCAGTTGGCCTGGGGTGAGCCAGCCTGTGACCAGGGCGTACCCGCCGACCGCGATGACGCTCAGGTTCAGCAGCGGCGCCACGGCGGAGGTGCGCGCACTCGCCCGGGCCAGCAGTTCCCAGGCGCGCCGGCCGTGCAGGTTCAGCTCCGGCAGGGCCGCCAGCACCCGGTCTTCCTCGCGATGGGTGGTGCCTGCGGCGGCGATGGTCCGCGCACCGGTGAGCGACTCCAGCAGTCGGCCGGCGATGGTGCCGAGCACCCTCTGGTACCTGGTGGTCGCGGCCGAGGCGTCGGCCACGAAGGCACGCATGAGGACGGCGAGCAGGCCGAGGCCGGCGAGCATGGTGATTCCGAGGACCGGTTCGATGATGGTGAGCGCGACGACGCTGCCGAGCGGCGGAAGCACCGCCACGATGGCCAGGACCACGGCGTTGCCGGCCTGTCCCGCGTCGGCGGCCTGGCCGACCAACCGGCCGACGAGATCACCCACCGGGTGCCGGCGGGTGGCGCGGACGTCCAGGGCAAACAGGTGACGCAGCAGGTGCCGGCGCAGCCCGGCGGTGGCGCGCGCCGCACCGAAGCCGCTGGCCAGGTCGGTGAGGGTGTCGACGCAGATGAGGACGACGACCAGGCCGCAGGCGGACACCGCCCACCAGCCGGAGCCGCCGGCGAGGGCGGCGTCGACGGCGCGGCCGAGGGTCGCGGGTAGCAACAGTTCGGCGGCCGCGCCGAGCAGCGCGACCGCCGCGAGTCCGCCGGTCCAGCCGCCGCCCGCCCGGACCGTCTGCCGGAGCAGCCTGTCCCCTGTGGCGAACGTCGGCATCGGTCCTCCCGTGGGTACGCGGTTGCCCTGGGTGGGCACGTCTACCCACCCAGGGCCCCACGTGTGTGTGGATCAGTTGCAGGTCGTGATGGAGAGCGAGCTGTCGCCGCAGAGCAGCAGGCTCGCCCGGCTACCACCGCCACCCGTGCGGTCGGCCGGAGCCATCTCCAGGCCCTGGAGGTCCAGAAGCGCCATGTCGTGTCACCTCCCTTCCATCCGTTCGCCGATCAGGTCGCCCCCGCTGTCGCGAGGGAGTCTCTTCGCGCCTGGCAGGGGCGCGAGGAAGGGCAGCATCGGCGGCTGGTCGTGCTGTGCGCTGGCCAGCGCGTAGAGCACGCCGGCGGTGCCGGTGCCGAAGTCCATGGAGAGCCGCAGCAGCTGCTCACCGGGGAACGCGGTCCCCTCCCGGTACGGGAGGGCGTGCCAGGTCAGCCGGTCCAGTTGCGCGCCGAGTTCGCGGCGGTCGGCCTCCTCGGCCGAGGCGGCGAGGTAGGCGATGATGCCGGCCCGGCCGGTGAAGAGCCCGGACTGTGCGTAGAACGGTGACCGTGCCGCGCGGCGGACCCCCGCGCTCGCCTCGGCGAACCGGTCGTCGGCGCGGTGGCGCAGGTACTGGTCGAGGACCAGTCCGATACCGACGCTGCCGTGTGCCAGGTACGGCATGGTGCGCCAACCCTCGTTGACCTCCAGGGCACCGTCCGGGCGCAGCACACACCGGCGCAGATCCTGACGCAGCGCCGTGGCGGCGTGCCCCAACAGCTCGTCGTCGCCGCCGAGTTCGTAGAGCCGCAACAGCATGAGCGCCGCTCCGGTCCGGCCGCGCAGCAGCCCGGCGTACGGGTTGCGTCCGCCGCTGACGTCCGGGCCGGGGTCGTCGGCCAGTTGCCCGATCACCCGCTCAGCGGCCCGCCACGCGGCGTCGTGCAACGACGCCTCCCCGGTGCGCGCCGCCAACTCGGCCAGGTTGAGCGCGATCCCGGACAGTCCGCTCGCCAGGCTGTGGTCGAGCCCGTCCAAGGGTTCGCGCAGGCAGATATCGACAACGTCGAGCGCGTCCTGCCGGCGTCCGAGGTGAACGAGTGCGTAGGCGACACCATGCAGCCCGTCGTAGAAGCCGCAGCGTGTGCCGGACGGGGGCGCTGTCGCCCGCCGCACCAGCCAGTCTTCGTGCTCGGGCCACCGCCCGGCACCGCTCTTGTCGAGCGCGTACAGCACTCCCGCCGCCCCGTGGGCGAGGTTGAGGCCGCCGCTGCGGAACTGTTCGATGTCACCGGGAAAGAGCCGGTCGTTCCGCTCGGGAGTGGCGCTGGCCATGATCGCCGTCGTCAGCCGGTCCCGCATGGTGGGCCAGTCATCCGCGCCGAGGGCCCCTCGCGGGTCCGCGGTGGCCCGCGGGTCGCCGATGATCTCCTCGACCGCCGGGTCGAGGAAGGACCTCGGCACCGGGAAGTTCGCGGCGATGATGTCGGCCAGGTGGTTCACCTTCGCCGGGGCGAGCCGGACCAACTGGGTCAGTGGCAGGAACAGCGCCAACCGCAGGCACGCCAGGGCGTACCGGTCGACCGCCGGCCCGGTCCGGTCCCTCGGTGCCGCGAAGCCCTGGTTGCGCAGCCCGGGCCGGCGGTGCCCGGTGATCGGGGCGGCCACCTCGAAGTCGACCAGGGCGACCCGGTCGTCCGGCCGGATCATGACGTTGAACAGGTGCAGGTCCCCGTAGACCAGCCCGCGCTCGTGGATCGCCGCTACGACGGATTCGACCTGCTCGTAGATCTGCTGGGCCCATCGGGCGTACGCGGCCCGGTCGTCGTCCGTCGCGTCGGCGTCGATCAGCGGGTACCGGTCGACCAGCACCTTGTTCAGCGGTCGCCCCTCGATGAACTCGAGCGCGAGGAACCGATGCTCGCCGAGGACGAACTCGTCGTGCACCCGCGGCACCTGCGGCAGGTCGGCGAGTTGCCGCAGGGCCTCCGCCTCGCGGGCCAGCCGGGCGACGGCGTCGGTGCCGTCGGCGTCCAAGCCGGCGTACGGTCGGGCCTCCTTCAGCACCACCTCGGTGTCGGTACGCAGGTCCCTGCCCACGTACAGCCCGCCGCCGTTGGAAAAGTGGATCACTCGCTCGATCCGGTAGGGCACCTGGTCGGTGCTGGTTTCGCTCCGGGCGGCCAGGTGCGGGCCGAGAAAGTCGGGCAGGGTGATCCAGGACGGTACGTGAAAGACCGGCTCGCGGCGGTCCGGCACCAGCGTGCCGGTTTCGTCCTCGATCGCCGGCACCACCTGACCGTCGGGCGAGTGGCAGTAGCGGGCGGCGAAGCCGCCGTAGCGCACGTGGACCGGGCCGTTGCCGTAGCGGAGATCACTGAGGATGTACGGCCCGGGCTCACCGGTGAGCAGCTCGTCGAGCTCCTTGCAGGTCAGCTCCAGCTCCGCCTCATCGCGGGGGTAGACGGTGATGAACTTGCCGCTGGCGGCGCGGGCGGCGTACTTGGAGTTGCGCAGCAGCAGCGTGCGGGGCCCACTGAGGAACTTGAAGGACAGGCCGCGGGGGACGCAGTAGTCCCAGACGGCATCCAGCACCCGCTCGGCGTTCTCCAGACCCGCTGACACGTGGATTTTCCAGCCCTGCTGTGGCAGCGAGCCGCCGTCGGGCGCGTAGATCAGCCAGTCGTCAAGTGGCTCGCGGCGCCAGCCGGTCGGCATCGGCCGTTCGGCGGCCGGGAAGACGGGCTGCGCGACGGCGCTGCCGAGCGAGTCGTAGAACAGCCGATCTGCGGCGCAGTAGCTGTCGTAGCGTTCGTCCACCGTCCCGCCGCCCCTCGAACTCGGCCGGCTGTTGTTCCGGCGTCGAAATCGAGTCTCGTCGACGGGACGGGCCAGGCCCCAGTGCGCATAGTCACGACGTTCGATGCAGGGGGCACGGGCACTCATGACAATAGTCAGGCCCGCAGCGCGGTGGGGACCAGGCCGATCACCTGATCCCCACCGGTCGGTCTGGCACCGTCAGCCCAGGTACTTCTCCCACGGGCCGGTGATCGCCAGGGTGAGGCCCGGGTCCTGCATGTTGACGAAGAGGACCCTGCCGTCGGCGGTGAAGGTCGGCCCGCAGAACTCCGAATCGTTGAGCTGGTTGCGGGCGATCGCGTACGTCGGCCCGCCCGGAGTCGCACTGAGCACATGGGAGGCCCCGGTGCCGTCCTCGGCGAGCACCAGACTGCCCCACGGGGTGACGGAGACGTTGTCTGGGCCATCGAAGGTGAGGTCGTTGTACTTGACCGGCGTGCCCTCCTCCGACGCCGTCTGGTGCGGGAAGTACGTCACCAGCTGGATGGTCTGGGCCCTGAAGTTGTAGAACCAGACCATGCCGTCGTGCGGCGCGGCGTCGGCCGGCAGGTCACCGTCGTCCCAGGCGTAGGAGTTGACCACGTACACGCCCTCGTCGGTGCTCCACACACCTTCGAACTTGCGTCCCCGGGTGACCTGACCGTCGGCGAACTGCTCGCGCACGGACTTGTGCCGCGCGTCGCGGTCCGGCACCTCGATCCACCGTACCGGGAAGGGGCGGCCCAACTGGGCGGAGGTCAGGTACGCAACGTCTGGCAGCACCGAGCCGTCGTCCATGACGATCTGCATTGCGGCGAGGACGCCGGCGTTCGGTGCGAGGCGGGTGAGCACGCCGGGACCGAGCTTGACGCCCCGTGGCGCCGACCAGCGGTAGAAGAGGCCGTTGGGCTCGTCGGCGTCTTCGGAGAGGTAGATGTGGGTGCGGTCCTTGTCGACCGCCAGGGCCTCGTGCGAGTAGCGGCCCAGGCACTTGATCGGCTTCGGGTCCGCGCTGCCGTCGGCCCAGACCTCGAAGACGTACCCGTGGTCCTTCTGGTAGACGCCGGACCGGCCGCCCTCTTCCCACTCGTCGCCGGCCCGGTCCTCGGTCTCCTCGCAGGTGAGCCAGGTGCCCCAGGGGGTCGGCCCACCGGCGCAGTTGGAGATGGTGCCGGAGAGGGCCACGAACTCACCCAGGTTACGGCCCGCGCGGTCGGTCTTGATCACGGTGCAACCGCCGGCGTCAACGGCGCCCGCGTCGTACACCGTGCCCTTGACGTGCGGTACGCCGAACTCGGCGCCCGGGTCGATCTCGTGGTTCTGAATCAGGGTGTAGCGGCCCTGGCCGGCGTCGTAAACGGCCATGCCGTCGTGGTCCGCCGGCGTCACGCCCTGGCCACGGTCGAGTCGGGTGACGCCGGTCCGGGTCACCACCGTGTAGCTGAAGCCTTCCGGCAGGGCCAGGATCCCCTTGGGATCGTCCACGAGCGGCGGGAAAGGCACGGGACTGCCCTTGACCGGCGAGTGCGGCAGGCCAGGGCTGGCCTGAGCGAGGGACGGCAGCCCACCGGCGACGGCGAGGCCCACGCTGGCGGCGGCGCCGCCCGCGAGGAAGGTACGACGGGAGGAAGGCACTCGAATCAGCTCCTGGTCAAGGTATCGGCGATGGCCGACAGCAAAGTCCTGCGGGCAGACATCGACACGTCAACTGAGGATTCGAGAGGTGACATCGGAATTAAGATTCAGGGTCGCTCACCCCGTCGCGAAGCCGGAGTGACTGCCCGGCTCCGACTCGCGCCGACGGCTAGTTCGGCCACCGCCGTCGGCTCAGGTCTCCCGCGTGTTTCCCCGGGTTGCTCCCGGCTTCGATGATCTATGCTTCTTGGGCGTCAAGAGTGGTCAGCGTCAAGCCTCCCGGCTTGCTGACCCGGCAACCGCGCCACCCGCGCACGGTGCCTCCGGGGGAAGACCAGGCCGGCCGCAAGCTGCGGTACGGCAAGAGCGGGTGCCCTGGGCACCAGAAGGCGAGTCCACTGTGCCATTCGAAGAGCTGGACCTTGCCGCTTTCGCGGTCTGCCTGACCTGCGGGCACCTCCGCGACGGCGCCCCGCGCGAGCAGCGGTGCCGCTGCCAGCCACGTACACCGGACTGGGAGCAGCAGTGGCAGGGCCAGGACATCCCCAGTGACCTCGACCTGTGCGTGTTGTGTGCCCGGGACACGGTGACCACCCGAACCCGGTGGTCGTGGCTGGCCTGCGAACCCTGCCGACACGTCTCGCAGCTCGTCGGCGAATGGTACGGCCACCGCGCCGCACTGCCGCTGGGCCGGCACTCCCTCATCTGCCCCAGCCTTCGCGCCGTCGCTGGTGTCATGATCGGCAGGACACGCCTAGGCGACGGCGAGGAGCGTGGGCCGGACGCGAATATTTGCGCCGTTCAGGACGGGTACGCGTTGCCAGGCGTCGTTGCGATCAGCACATCGGCCACCGGCTGCCAACCGAGCGTCATGTACAGACGCTGACCGTCCTCACTGGCGATGAGAATGCCCTGTTCGGCGCCTTCTTCGATCGCGCAACGGGCTAGTGCACTCATGACCGCGCTGGCTAGGCCCTTGCGGCGATGAGCCGGCATGGTTTCGATCCGGTCTGCGACCGCACTCGTACCGGCCAATCCCATCGTCCCGCGCGCACCGATTTCTCCCGACTCGTGCCGTACCGTGGCCGTGACCACGCTGCCGCCTCCGTGCGAGTGGACCTCGGTCAGGAGCCGGTACGGTGCCACGGGCATGTTCTGCGCATGCCCACGAAGATCGGCTGTCATTAGCAGCTCCGAGTGCTTAAGCACGATCAGGCCGGCGCCCGTCAGAGCCGAGGCGGCCCGCGCCGGGTCGGTGGTGGGCACGGTCAGCCATGTGACGGCGTCCTCGCCAGCGACTAGCTCAGCCAGCGTGGTGAGCGACGCGAGGTCCTGTCCGGCATCGAGCGCGACATACTCGATGTCGCGGCCGGGCTGCATGCACCGAACTCGCAACGCACCGCCTACGTCTTCGGCGACGGGCAGCGCGCGAGCCACGCTCCAGCCGCGCTGCCAGCGGACGATGAGATCTCGCAAATTGCTCACCCATCGAGTAGATCACTTGCACGTGAGCAGCCCGCCACGCCCCGGGACGTAACGAGCCGGAGATCACGTGCGCGGATCTGCCGCGGGAGAGGACGTCTTGTCGGGGCTACCCGTCCTTCGCTTGGCGTGAGCGCTAGATTTCCAGCCGCAGTCCGGGCCATCGGTGGAGCCATCCCTTGACTTCCACGCGGCGCTGTACCGTCACGCGGCCCGCTGCATTGTTCATGGCTGGAGACGGGCGGACAACCATTCCCACAAGGTCAGCCAGGCCGTGGCAGGACACCAGGCGAACAGAGTCGTCGCGCAAAGTCACCGCGACGCACGTCGCCGTTTCGGGCCAGCGCGATATCGCGTCCAGGGCGGACGTGTAGGGCTCATCGCCATTGCGCAGATGCATCCGTGCTTGATTGCGAATTTCCCACGGCACCTCAGGCAGCGCCACTCTGGCTTCGGTTTCGGCGCGTGCGTCCTCGCGTGGGTCCAACTTTTCCGGGTCGAAGTAGGCGACATCCACGTCGCGCTCCGGCGAGACCGGGAAGCCGCTGATCGCGTCCCAGACGCGGTTGCGTACGAAGCCGGCACCGATCCACCAGTCCGGTAATCCAAGGTCGGCGGTAGCCCGAAGGACTCTCATGGCTCCCGGGTCTGACTCGATCACGCCTACAACATCCTGCGCGCTCATAACCATCTCAGGGACCCTAGTACGGCAGCCGCCGTTCGTGATCATGGTTGGAGTTCGAGGGTGAGGCGGCGAGCGTAGTGGGCTCGTTTGGC